>NZ_JACHTR010000015.1:0-37373 GCF_020135975.1 Campylobacter sp. W0014
TAATAATCAAAATAATAATTAAAGCACTAAAACCTATAGCGCATTGACGATATAAAACACTGTTACTAATATCGTCATAAATCTTTTTCTCCAATACACTACAGATTCTCAATGAAGGATTAGTAAGGGATGGTGTACACATAATTGCCTGTGTTTCTCCTTTATCATTATCAGCATAAAATAAAGTATCCCTTACATTTGGATCTAATAGCTTTGGATCACCTGCTAAAGCATTTTTTATATTTATACTTAAAGTATTTTTTGTCAAGAGTTTTTTATCATCTTCATTAAAAATAATTTTACCCTCTGTATCATAAACACTGGCGTAAGAATTATTTCCATGTCCTAAAGTTAAAACATCTTTTGAAAATCTTTTTAAATCATAATCGCCACCAATAACTCCTCTAAATTTGCCATCTTTATAAAATGGAGCCGCATAAGTTAAAGTAGGAGCGTTACTATCAACGGAATGATAAGGATTTGTAGATATTATTTTGCCACTATCTCTAGCTTGTTTAAACCATATCGTATTTTTTGTATCAAAATTCTTAGAAGGATCAAGCATAGTTCCATCTAATAAAAAAGTTTTTTCAGATTGTTCAAAGCCTACATAAGTTAAATTAAAACCACTAATATCTTTAACAGAGCTTAACAAAGAAACCATTTCTTCTATCTGCATATCAGGATTAGCTCCGTATTTTTTTGCTAATACTTCTATAGCTCTCATTCTTGCTGATGTATAATTATCAAAAGTTGTTTGAACATCATGCATTACTTTTAACTGATTTTCTTTTAATAACTCAAATGAAATATTTTTAGATTGATAGTAAGATACTAAAGTTGTAGTAATTAGCATAAATACTATCATCAAACCTATCCATATGGTTAGCTTTGAAGAAACTCCTAATCTCTTCGTTTTATTCATTTATTCACCTTTCAAAGTAAAAATTTTACATTAAAGGCTAAAATTATAATTAAAAATTAATTAATTTTTAATAAAATAATTTCCGTCAAAACTTATCAAAGAATACTCTCTTTCATTTCCAATACTTTCAATAAGCTCTTCTATGCTTAAAAAAGTTAAAGAATCAGCTTCAACATGTTTTCTTACTTCTTCTATGTTTTTATTAGCACTAATTAATTCTTCAAAAGTTGGAGTATCTATCCCGTAAATATCTGGAAATTTAATTTCCGGACAAGCAACAGCTAAGTGAATTTTACTAGCTCCTGCAGCACGAAGTAAAGAAACGATTTTTTTAGAAGTGGTTCCGCGAACTATACTATCATCAATCACTACAATTTCTTTACCCTCTAAAACTTTACGCATAGGATTGAGTTTTAATTTGACTTTTAAATTTCTTAACTCTTGAGTAGGTTCTATAAAAGTTCTTCCTACATAATGATTTCTTACTATAGCCATTTCAAGAGGAATTTTTAAATATTGAGCAAAACCTATAGCAGCACTTACTCCGCTATCTGGAACAGGTACAACAAAATCAGCCTTGTAAGGAAATTTTTTGGCTAAAGTTTCACCCATTTTTTTACGAATTTCATAAACACTCTTGCCTTCTATAATGCTATCAGGTCTTGCAAAATAAACGTATTCAAAAGCACAAATTTTAGGACTTTTAGTTTCTAAAATTATACTTTCAAATCGATCATTTCCTTGGGTAAAAATGATTAATTCTCCAGGTTTAACATCGCGTATAAATTCAGCTTCTATTAAATCAAAAGCACAGGTTTCACTCGCAACTATATAGCCTCCATCTTTTAATCTTCCCAAAGACAAAGGACGAACCCCATAAGGATCTCTTGCCACATAAAGTTTATCTTTACTTGCTAAAACAAAACAATAAGCCCCTAAACAACTTTTTAAACTTTCAATAAATTTGTCTTTTAAATTTTCTTTTTTGCTCCTAGCGATTAAATGAACAACATTTTCAGTATCCATATGGGTTTGAAAAATCGCCCCATCTTGGATTAATTGATTTCTAATTTCTTCTTTATTGACTAAATTTCCATTGTGTGCTAAGGCGATATCTCCTAAGGCACAATTTGCCGCAATAGGTTGTGCGTCATCTAAGCTAGAATTACCCGCTGTAGAATAGCGATTATGTCCTATAGCGATTTCTCCTTGCAAGGTTTGTAAATTTTGAGGATTGAAAATTTGACTCACCTCTCCTTTAGCTTTAATCGTTTTGATATTTTTACCATTACTAACACTGATTCCGCTTGCTTCTTGCCCACGATGCTGCATGGCAAATAATGCATAATATGCATAAGTGCTTGCATTTTTTGAATTGATAACTCCAACAACTGCACACATATTAAATTCCTAAAAAATCATTGATTGAATATAATTTTGGATTTTGCTTTTGAAGCCAAATTGCGATCTTAATAGCACCCTTAGCAAAGGTTGCTCTTGAGGTTGCAACGTGACTTAATTCTAAAAATTCTCCATTTTCATAAAATCCCACAGTATGACGACCCACTATATCACCACCTCTTAAACTCATAACCGCTATTTCATTTTTATCTCTTTCGCCTATGATGCCATCTCTTGCACTAACTCTGACTTTTTCAAGATCTAAATTTCTAGCCTTTGCTGCATTTTGTGCTAAAGTCATAGCCGTTCCGCTTGGTGCATCTTTTTTATGACGATGATGCATTTCTACAATTTCAATATCAAAATTTTCAAGCATAGCGCTTGCTTTACTCACAAGATGATTTAAAACCGCAACACCTAAAGACATATTAGTCGCGTAAAATATTGGCATCATTTTGCTTAAATCATACATTAAATCCATTGTTTTTGTATCAAGTCCTGTTGTTCCTATCACTAAAGGCTTAGAATTTGTTTTTGCAAAATTTAAAAGTTCACAAGTGCCTTTTGGTGAAGAAAAATCGATAATCACTTCACTTTTTTTAAAAAGTTCGTTAATATCATCACCTTTATCATAAAGCATTGCTGCTTTTGCATTATTTTCATCCGCTAAGCATTCTTGAATTTGTTTTCCCATGCGCCCTTTGGCGCCGTAAATTCCTATATTGATCATAACTAATTACCTTTTAAATAAATGTTTATTTTATCATTTGTTCTATAAATTTCCACATAATCACTGTTTTTTCAATTTAACTAAATTTTGCAACAATCTCTTTTCCTCTCCAATCCCTTTACTTTCATAAAATTTTAAATTTTCACTTAAATATTTTTGCTCAATCCAGCCTCCAAAATCATGGGGATAAAGATAATTTTTTCTCTCTATATGATTATTATTAAGATAATTTGGAATATCTAAAGCCTCATTTTTTTTAACAAAATCTAAAGCCTTATTGATAGCCTTATAACTTGAATTTGATTTTAAAGCACTCGCTAAATAAACTACACATTGACTTAAAATAATACGTGCTTCTGGATAACCTATATTTTTCACCGCTATTAGTGTAGAAGTAGCAAGATTAAGTGCGTTTGGATCTGCATTTCCTACATCTTCACTTGCAAAAATAATTAAACGCCTAGCTAAAAAATCGGCACTCTCTCCCGCATCAATCAATCTTGCAAGGTAATAAAGCGCGGCATCCACATCGCTCCCGCGTAAGCTTTTAATCATAGCACTAGCTAAAATATAATGCGTGTCTTTTTGGCTAACCCCTTCACTATTGACACCATTTCTAAGTTTTTTTAAATTGTTTAAATTGATATTTTTAGGATCTAAAACCAATGCAAATTCAAGTAAATTTAACATAGATCTTGCATCGGTACTTTTAATCAAAAAATCCTTAGCCTCATCATCAATATCAAAACCGAGTTTTTCTTGAACTTTTTTTAATAAAATCTCTAAGTCTTTAGCCTTTAGTGTTTTAAATTCAAAAAGCATAGAACGACTTCTAATACCAGAACAAAGCACAAAATAAGGATTTTCAGTGCTTGCGCCTATGATAATACAACGATAATTCTCCATAGGGATGAGTAGCATTTCTTGTTGAGTTTTATTAAGACGATGAATTTCATCAATAAAAATTAAAGGTTTATAAAGGCTATTTTTATATTGATCAAGTATTTTTCTAAGCTCCTCAAGCTTAAAATTTCCCCCATCAAATTCATAAAAATCCAATCCAAAATCTTTTGCTATAGCTCTTGCAAAAGTTGTTTTCCCACATCCTGCCACACCATAAAATAAACTATGAGGCAATTTTTGCATAGTGATAAATTTTTTAAATATTTCAACAAGATCTTTTTGACCTATAATTTCATCTAATTTTTTAGGGCGAAATTCTAACGCTAAGCTCATTAATTTAAATCTATATGCGAAAATTGATTGCCATTGATTTTAAGCTGAGGATTTGAAAGACTATCGTAAGATAAATTCATAATAAATAGGTCATTATTTCTAATAAAATACTGATTTAATCCCCCAAAAAATTGTCCCCAAGCAAATATTTTATCCGGCTCTTCTGTACTAGAAATTTGGATACTAGCCTTATCATTTTGATCTGATATAAAAGCATTACCATCAATGTCTATCTTTTTATTATCTTTATAAAGGGCTAAATCGATAATATCCAATTTTAATCCTTTTTTAGCAAAAGAATTGATATTGAATTTATTATAAGAATTTTTAGTTATATCATCCCAGATAATATCAAAATCAACTTTATCAAAATTCAAATTTTGATAAAATTTTGAATTCATATCAAGAACAATATCATTTGCTTTGCCTTGAAAATGAATTTTTAATTTATTTTTGCCTTTAAAATGGAATATATTTCTACTGTAAAATGAAGCTATTTTATTATTATTAAAAGCAAAAGAATGAAATTGTAATTCTTCAATGCCCTCCTTAGGCTGCAATAAATCACTTAAAGGGACAGGATAATTAAAATGCTTTTTATAATTAAAATCTTGCATAGAAAGCTTTGAATAAAATTGCGCAAATCGCGCTTTATCTATATTTAAACAAATGTGTTTAGCTTGCATATTTTTATTTGTTAAAATCAAAACGGAAGCATTTTTTAACAAGGCATCTCCGCCTTCATTGCTTAAATTAATATCTTGAAATTTAAATCTTAGATTAAACCCTTTTTGTTCGCTTGTTAATACAAAATTGGCCAATTCTTTATCTTTTAAATATTGATCTAAAAAATAAAAAGGATTGCTTAAATTTCCTTGTGCGACATATTTTGAAAAATAATTATTATTAAAAATCACATTGACTTTAGTTGAAAAATTCAAATCTAATTTATCTTTTATAATAAAAATTGCTTTAGAATGTAAAAAGCCTTTTTTGAAATTCAAATCCGTAATTTCATAATTAGAATTTTTATTATTTACAAAATTGTTTAAAATATTTTCATTTATATAGCCCATATAAAAAATATGGATAATAAATAAAAGTCCTATTATAATAGGAATTATAAGCCATTTTTTCAAAATATCTTTCCTTGATAAATTTCAATAGCTATTTTACAAATTCCTTGTTAAAAAAAGTTTAAAAATATTAAAAAATAATAGAGCTTATTTTGTTTGACAAAGCAAACAAAATAATTTTAATAAGCTTTTTTATAGCATTGAATCTCTATTTTTCTAGCTACAGGAACAGCTGAAGCATTTGGAGAAATTGGCATACCATAGAAAATTTTACTTTCTAAAAAATCACCTTGTTTTAAATCCTTAAACGTTCCTTCTTTATCAGTACCAAAAATTCCACAATCATCCATTTCAATTTCTGTATTTGGTAAAACTTTAATCGCTATTTGTCCCCCATAAACAGAATCAATAAGTAAAGTTTTATTGTTATCATAAATTTGGGCAATAGTGCCTTCAAGCTTAACACTATCAGCTAAAAGAATGGTGCTTGATAAACAAACTGCCAAAAAAAACATTTTTTTCATAATATTTCCCCTTTTTGTTTAATTTCTTGAAATGTTAAAAAAATAAAGTGAAGCGAATGTGAAGTTTTAACCAAAAACACAGAATAATTTTATTAAAATATAAAATTATGCTAAAATTGTAATTATAGTTTTTTATCTGCGCAAACTTTGACAAATAGAAATTTAATTATTTATTTTATTATCGCGATGCTAAAAAACATTTTAAATCATTAATATATAATAAATTGGAGTAGCTATGCACAAAAAGCATTCTTTACCTGAATTAACCTTTAGAGGACTTTTATTGGGAAGTATTTTAACTATTATCTTTACGGCTTCAAATGTATATTTGGGACTTAAAGTAGGACTTACTTTCTCATCCTCAATTCCTGCTGTTGTTATTTCTATGGCTGTTTTAAGCTTGTTTAAAAATTCAAATATTTTAGAAAATAACATGGTTCAAACTCAAGCATCTGCAGCAGGTACCCTTTCTTCGGTTATTTTTGTTATACCTGGACTTTTTATATGTGGATATTGGAGCGAATTTCCCCTTTGGCAAACTTTTATGATTTGTTTATGTGGTGGAGGTTTAGGAGTTCTTTTTACCATACCTTTAAGAAGAGCTATGGTTGTAGAAAGCAAACTTACCTATCCAGAAGGTAGAGCTGCTGCTGAAATTTTAAAAATGGCCAACAAAGATCAAGAAATAAAAAAAGGTAAAAAAGGCGTTAAAGAAATTGCTTTAGGCGGGATTATCGCTGCCACTTATAGTCTTTTTAGTAGCGGTTTTAAATTGATTGCAAGTGAAAGTAGTTTTGCTTTTATGTGGAATAAAATGGCATTTGGATTTTCCATGGGTTATTCTTTAGCTCTTTTAGGCGCAGGTTATCTTGTCGGATTGGCAGGGGCTATAGCGCTTTTAGTTGGGATGTTTTTGGCTTGGGGGGTTTTTACTCCTTATCTTTCAAGTTTTGAATTTGATGGGATTAAAAATGCAGCAGAGCTTGCCTCAGAAGTTTGGAGCAGTAAAGTTAGACTTATAGGAACTGGAGCTATTGCCATAGCTGCACTTTGGACCTTGATAGAACTTTTAAAACCTGTATTTGATGGAATTAAAGAAATTATTCGTAATGTTAAAAATCCACATGCAAATGAGAATGATTCAAAGAATATGGATTTATCGATAAAAAATATCTTCATACTTTTCTTATTGATGGTTATGGGACTTTTTATCACATTTTATAATTTTGTTAATGATGCACATTTAAATGTATTTTATCACTTGCTTTTTGCGGTAGCTGGGACTTTAATTGCAGTATTAATAGGCTTTTTTGTAGCGGCAGCTTGTGGATACATGGCTGGACTTGTAGGATCATCTTCAAGCCCTATTTCAGGCATAGGATTAATCGGGATTATTGCATCTTCAATCATCTTTTTACTTCTAGGAAAAGAACTTTTTACAGATCCTATTCTTTCAAATTTTGCTATTGCTTTGGCTATTTTTACCACAAGTGTTATTTTAGCGACTGCAGCAATTTCTAATGATAACTTACAAGATTTAAAAACAGGATATTTAGTGGGTGCAACTCCTTGGAAACAACAAGTTTCTCTACTTGTAGGTTGTGTTTTTGGTGCTTTAGCTATTGTTCCTGTTTTAAATTTGCTTTATCAAGCTTATGGCTTTGTTGGTGCAATGCCAAGAGCCAACATGGATGCTTCTTTAGCTTTAAATGCACCGCAAGCTAATTTAATGAGTACAATTGCCAAAGGAATATTTAATCACAATATAGAATGGAACTACATTCTTTTTGGCGTGGGTGTAGGTGTGATCATTGTTATCATAGATAAAATTTTAAAAAAGATGAGTAAAATGTCTTTACCACCTCTAGCTGTAGGGATTGGTATATATTTACCACCTGATGTTAATATACCATTGATTATCGGAGGAATTTTAAAATATTGCGTGATGAATTATCTAAAAAGAAAATATGAAAACAATTCTAAAAAAGAAGAAAAAATAGCTTCACGTGAGCAAAATGGAATTTTATTTGCTTCTGGGTTAATTGTTGGAGAAAGTATTTTTGGTGTGATTATTGCAGCTATTACAGTTTTTTCTGTTAGTATAGGTGGAGATGAAAATATTTTGGCTTTGAATTTCAAAAATTTTCACGATAGCACATTATTTGCCTTTATATTTTTTATAGCTGCGATATTGTATTTTATTAAAAGAATTGTTAAAAAATAAATTTTAGGTTATTTATGGAAAATTTTTACGCTTTAATATTAGGGATTATTGAAGGATTAACCGAATTTTTACCTGTCTCTTCAACAGGTCATATGATTTTAGGTGGAACGATTCTAGGGCTTAAAATGGATGATTTTTGGAGAAGTTTTTTAATTATTATACAATTAGGATCCATTTTAGCTGTTGTTTTTGTTTTTTGGAAACGTTTGATCCAAGGATTTGATATTTGGTTGAAATTAGCAGCCGGTTTTTTTCCTACTGGTCTTATTGGACTTTTTGCCGAAAAATATTTGAAAGAATTGTTTAATGGTTATGTTGTAGTTAGCATGCTGATCATTGGAGGGATAATATTTATCATTATTGAAAGATGTCATAAAAATAAAATCTATAAGATTAACTCACTTGATGAAATAACTTATAAAAAAGCATTTTGTATAGGGATTATCCAAGCTTTAGCGATCATCCCTGGAACCTCAAGAAGTGGATCAAGCATCATTGGCGGATTATTATTAGGTCTAAATCGTAAAAGTGCGGCAGAATTTAGCTTTTTACTAGCCATTCCAACGATGATTATAGCAACTTTGTATAAATTTTATAAAGAACCAAATTTGCTTGGCGATATAAATTCTTTAATCCCCTTATCAATAGGATTTATCACGGCTTTTATAGTTGCTGTTTTTGTTATAAAGTTTTTTTTAAAATTTATAACAAAATTTGATTTTATTCCTTTTGGAATTTATAGAATTATTTTAGGAATTTTGTTTTTCTATCTATATTATAGTGGAATTTTAAATCCAGGAGATCAATTTTAATTCAGATATTATTTTAAAATCATTTAATAAAACTAATTTTTAAAAAAAATTAAGGCAGACAAAGATAGAATTATAAAATTTAAATTAAAACTCGCAGAGTTAGTGAGCTTAAAGGTGAAAATTAATATGGAAAAAGAAATTATTGCATTTTTAGATACTAAAAAAATAGTCGATTTACAAAGCGTTCAATCTAAAAATAACTTGAAAGAAATTTATTTTGATAATTCTAAAGAAAGTTTGGAAGTAATACGCCATTCTTGCGCACATTTAATGGCGCAAGCGATTAAAATTTTATATCCTGAGGCTAAATTTTTTGTTGGCCCTGTGATAGAAGATGGCTTTTATTATGATTTTCGCGTTGATTCTAAAATCAATGAAGAAGATTTAGTAAAAATCGAAAAAAAGATGAAAGAACTTGCCGAATCTAAAATTGAAATTGGCAAATATGAAATAAGTAAAAAAGAGGCTTTGCAAAAATTCCAAAATGATGATTTAAAACAAGAAGTATTGCTTCGCATTCCTGATGGACAAGTAAGCATTTATACTCAAGGTGATTTTGAAGATTTATGCCGAGGCCCTCATGTGCCAAACACAAAATTTTTACGTTTCTTCAAACTCACTCGCGTTGCTGGAGCCTATTTAGGTGGCGATGAAAAAAGAGAAATGCTAACACGTATCTATGGAACTGCGTTTGCTGATAAAGAAAGCTTAAAAGAGTACTTAACAATCATTGAAGAAGCTAAAAAAAGAGATCATAGAAAATTAGGTACAGAATTAAAACTTTTCACTTTTGATGATGAAATAGGCGGCGGTTTACCTATTTGGCTAAGCAATGGCGCAAGACTTAGAAGTAAGTTAGAACAAATGCTTTACAAAGCTCATCGAATTCGCGGATATGAACCTGTAAGAGGACCTGAACTTTTAAAGGCGGATGCATGGAAAATCAGCGGACATTATGACAACTATAAAGAAAATATGTATTTTACACAAATTGATGAGCAAGAATACGGCATTAAGCCGATGAATTGTGTTGGACATATAAAAGTTTATCAAAGTGATGTAAGAAGTTATCGCGATCTACCTTTAAAGTTTTTCGAATACGGCGTTGTACATAGACATGAAAAAAGCGGAGTTTTGCACGGACTTTTAAGAGTGCGTGAATTCACTCAGGATGATGCACATATTTTTTGTATGCCAAGTCAAATCAAAGATCAAGTATTAGAAATTTTAAATTTTGTTGATGGATTGATGAAATTTTTTAATTTCTCTTATGAGATGGAAATTTCTACTAGACCTCAAAAAGCTATAGGAGATCTTGAAATTTGGGAAACAGCAACCAATGCCTTAAAAGAAGCCTTAGATAAAAAAGGTTTAAAGTATGGTATTGATGAAGGCGGTGGAGCTTTTTATGGACCAAAAATTGATATCAAAATCACTGATGCTTTAAAAAGAAAATGGCAATGTGGCACCATACAAGTCGATTTTAATTTGCCAAATCGTTTCAAACTCGAATACACCGATACCAACAATGAGAAAAAACAACCTGTTATGCTTCATCGTGCTATTTTGGGTTCTTTTGAAAGATTTATAGGAATTTTAACAGAGCATTGTGCTGGAGAATTTCCATTTTCTATAGCTCCAACAGCAGTTGGCATCATACCAATTTCAAATAATCATATCGCTTACGCACAAGAGATTAATGATATGCTTTTAAAACTTGGAGTTGATTGCGAAATATATGACAAAAATGAAAGTTTAAATAAAAAAATCAGAATTGCAGAAAAACAAAAATTGCCAATGATTTTGGTTTTAGGCGATGAAGAATTGGAAAAACGTAGCATTGCCTTAAGAGACAGAAGGGCTAAAGAACAAAAAAATCTTAGTTTGGATGATTTTATAACTTTAATTAAGGAGAAAACAAGTGAGGTATATTTTTGAGTAAAGAAAAAGAAGTATTGCTCAATGACGAAATAAGAGCGGATGAAATAAGATGTATAGGTGATGATGGCAAAGTTTATGGCATTATTAGTAGCGATGAAGGTTTAGAAATAGCTAATAGACTAGGGCTTGATTTGGTTATGATAGCCCCAGATGCTAAACCACCTGTATGTAAAATCATGGATTATGGAAAATTCCGTTATCAACAAGAAAAGAAACAAAAAGAAGCCAAGAAAAAACAAAAAATTATCGATATAAAAGAAATTAAACTTTCGATTAAAATCGCTCAAAATGATATCAATTACAAAGTTAAACACGCTCTTGAATTTTTATCTCAAGGCAAACATGTAAGATTTCGCGTATTTTTAAAAGGTCGAGAAATGGCTACCCCCGAAGCAGGAATAGCCTTGCTTGAAAAAATTTGGACTATGATAGAAAATGAAGCAAATCGCGATAAAGAGCCTAATTTTGAAGGTCGTTATGTTAATATGCTCGTAACACCTAAAAAATCTTAATGGGTTTTTTAATTTAATACAAAAATTTAAATTAATATCGGTCTAAGAAATAATTAATATTGATTTAAATAGGAAAATAAAAAATTATATAAATTTCTAGCAATATCAAATTAGCTAAAATTGAAATAGAAATTTGATATAATCTTTTAAAATTAATTATTTTTCGCTAGTGAGTATGTATTTTAGAGAAGAAAAATGGGAAGTAGATGAAATGTTTGCCATTATGAAAGAAATTGCTGAAACTTCCTTAAGATATTATATTTTTTAAAAAGGGTATTATGAAAGAAAATCCTGCCTTTTTAAAAGAACAAATCATCACTTATCTTGGTAATAAAAGAGCTTTATTGGATTTTTTAGGACAAGGTTTTAAATTTGCCAAAAAAGAACTCAAAAAGGATAAATTTAGCTTTTGTGATATCTTTAGCGGTTCAGGTATAGTGGGCCGTTTTGCTAAAGCTCATTCGAATTTTATACTCGCTAATGATTTAGAAAATTATTCCAAAATCATCAACAAATGCTATCTTAACAATCAAAACGAAGAATTAAAAAACCGCTTATCCTTATTTTATGAAAAACTTTTATCAAATATTGAATTTGAAAAAGGTTTTATTAGTGAATTATATGCCCCAAAAGATGAAAAACAAATTCAAAAAAATGATCGAGTTTTTTATACCATAGAAAACGCTATATACTTAGATACTTTAAGAAAAAAAATTGAACAAGAAATTCCAAATGAATTTAAGCATTTTTTTATCGCGCCACTTTTGTATGAAGCAAGCGTGCATTCCAATACAAGTGGCATTTTTAAAGGATTTTATAAAGATAAAAACGGAATAGGCAAATTTGGTGGCGAAGGAGAAAATGCTTTAAAACGGATCAAGGGTAAAATTGATTTAAAACTTCCAATCTTTTCAAATTTTACCTGTCCTTTTTCTGTAGAGCAAAAAGATGCTAATGATTTAGCTAAAGAAATGGATTTTCTAGATGTGGTTTATCTTGATCCGCCTTACAATCAACATCCTTATGGATCAAATTATTTTATGCTTAATTTGATTGCAAATTACCAAAAACCGGTTGAAATTTCTCAAGTCAGCGGAATTCCTAAGAATTGGAATCGAAGTATTTATAACAATGCTAAAAGTGCCGAAGATGCCTTGTTTGATCTTATTTCTAAACTTAGAGCCAAAATTATTTTACTCTCTTACAATTGCGAAGGTTTTGTCAAAAAAGAAAATTTCACAAAGCGTCTAGAAAAGCTAGGGAAATGCCATATTATTGAACAAAAATATAATGCTTTTAGAGGAAGTAGAAACTTAAAAAATCGTGCTATTTATGTAAAGGAACAATTGTATATTTTGATAAAATAATTTATTCTTTGCCATCAAGTATAGGCACAAAAAGGCATTCATCAAGAATTTCTTTTTTTAATTTCAAACCATTTTTTGTTATTTTAGTAATATATTGTTTTTCATTATGAAAAATAGGGGCAACTAATATACCGCCATCTACAAGCTGATCGAGCAAAATTTCTGGAATAGATGTCGCATAAGCAGAAAACAAAATTCTATCATAAGGAGCGTAATTTGACCATCCAAGCTGCCCATCATCAAAACGAACGTTGATGTTACTAAATCCTAAAGTTCTAAAAGTCTCTGAAGCACTTTTTGCTAACTTTTCTATACGTTCTATCGTAAAAACTCTTCGGATTACACGACTTAAAATAGCAGCTTGATAACCACTACCACATCCAACCTCTAAAACACTATCTGCATTTTTAAAATCAAGCGCCATAGTCATTTTAGCAACGGTTAAAGGCGAACTAATCCATTGAGAATTAGCCAAGGGTAAAGCATCTAAGCGATAAGCGTGTGCTTTTAAAGGAGAAAAAATTTCGCGAGGAACTTGACAAAAAGCATTAAAAAGTTCATGATTGATAAAAACTTTTTGTGCGATTTCTTCAGCCATGGCTTTACATCTTTTTTGCTCAAATAAATTCATTCTCTCTCCTAAATAACGAAAAATTGTAACAAATATTCTAAAAACTAATCAACTTGGTGAGCTAAATTAGTCTTTAAAGCTTGTAATTTATTAGAAATTTTAATCAAATATTGAGAGTTAGCATCAAGTATATTTTTTTCTAAAGTATCAATTTGATTTTTTGCATATAGGGCAATTTGCGATACTTTTAAATTTCTTAATTGAATTTGATTGTTTTTAAAAACACATTGAAGCATTTCTTTTCTTTCTAAATCGCTATCTAACTCATCTAATTTTTCATCATAAATATAAATTTCATCATAAAGTGCTTTTTTTGTTTTTTTGTTATAAACTCTAAAAAACTTTTTAAAATGAGGTAAGGTTGTTTTTGAACTATTTTCACTGATTTTAATTTTAGGCTTTATCATTTCTAGTTCTTGTATGGCTACAAGTTTATAAACACAACCAAATATTGGGTCACTAGAAGCAGTGATTAACCTTTCTCCTACGCCAAAAGCATCTATGGGTGAATTTTGCAATTTTTCTATTTCATACTCATCTAAAGAATTTGAAACAATGATTTTACACTCTTTTAAACCTTCATCATTAAGTTTATTGCGAATATTTTGACTTAAAAAAGCTAAATTGCCAGAATCTATTCTAACTCCACACTCTTTAATATTGTATTTTTTAAAAGCTTTTATAGCATTTTCCAAACCGCTTTGATAATAATAAGTATCTATAAGTAAAATAGGATTTTTAGGATAAAGTTCTATGTAGCGACAAAAGGCTTTAAATTCATCATCAAACATTTGCACCCAAGAATGCGCCATTGTTCCACTTACAGCGATATCATATGTTTTTCCCGCTAAAGTGCAAGAGCTTGCGAGACATCCACCTATAATAGCCGCTTTAGCCCCTTTAATCGCAGCATCATTTCCATGCGCCCTTCTTGATCCAAATTCAAAAACAGGACGATTTTTAGCTGCTCTTACTATGCGATTTGCTTTTGTGGCAATAAGACTTTGATGATTAATATTTAGCAATAAAAAAGTTTCCAAAAATTGCGCTTCTATAGGATTAGCTTTAATAATCATCAAAGGTTCGTTGGGAAATACAATTTCACCCTCTTGTAAAGAATAAATTTCTCCATTAAATTTAAAATCAAGCAAATAATTTAAAAATTCTTCACAAAAAATATTTTTTGATCGCAAATATGCGATATCTTCAGCATCAAAACGCAAATTTGCAACAAAATCCAAAATTTCAGACAATCCAGCAAATATAGCAAAAGGATTATTATCGGGAGTTTTTCTAAAAAATACATCAAAATAGCAAATTTTATTTTCAAATCCATTTAAAAAATAACCTTGCATCATAGTGAGTTCATAAAAATCACAAAGCAAGGCTAAATTAGATTTTTTTTTAGAAAAATTCTCCATAAAATACCTAAATTTTAAAAATCATCGAAACTAATGCTACCTTTTGAATAGTTAGTTACTTTGCTTTCAAAAAAGTTACTTTTTTGATCATTAAATTTAGAAAAATCATCAACCCATTTGATAGGATGCTTAGCATTATACATTTTTTCAAGATTAATTGCTGTTAGTCTTTGGTCAATTAAATAATGGATATATTCTTCAATAATATCGTCTGTAAATCCCATAATCTGATTTTGAGTGATATATTTACCCCATTTAATCTCTAATTCTCCTGCTTTTTGAAACATTTCATAAATTTTATTGATATTGGCTTCATTAAAAAGATCGGGTCTTTCTTTGCGTGTTGAATTGATCATATTTTGAAATAAAAGCAAATGCGTAATTTCATCTCTTTGTATAAAGCGAATCATTTGTGCTGAACCCAGCATCTTACCAGCCCTAGCAAGAGCATAAATTGCAGTAAATCCGCTATAAAAATAAATTCCTTCTAAAATTTGATTTGCCACCATAGCAAGTAATAATTTATTATCATCTACATCACCGGCTAGTTCTTCATAAATATTGGAAATAAAATCATTTTTTTCCCTTAGAGTTGCGTCGTGTTTTTCCATTTCATAAATCAAATCTGTATTTTCACAAATTGCCTCCACCATAACTGCGTAAGATTTTGAATGATTGGCTTCTTCATAAGCTTGCCTTGCTAAAACCGCATTAATTTCCGGTGCCGTAATATAAGGATTAATATTATCTGCCAAATTATTAGTTTGAAAGCTATCCATGGAAATCAATTGAGACCAAACCAAATCGTACATTCTTTTTTCACCAGCAGTAAGATTACAGCGATAATCTAGAGCATCCTTAGTTGTATCAACTTCCTTAGGAAACCAAGTATTTGCTTCCATAACATCCCAAAGCTTCAAAGCCCAAGTATATTTTGCCTTTGTAAAATTAAGAATTCCATGAGGATTTCCATCAAAAACTTTTCTTTCCCCAAGAGTTTCATTTGAATTGGGATTGTAAATTCTTTTTCTATGCATTATTATTTAACCTTTCTATGATACAACTTTGAGTTAATATATCATGTAAATTAAGAGAATCTTTTCTAATAAAACTAAAAAATATTCCCACCAATAAACCAAAACTTATGAAAAATATAACATATCTAAGTATAATTTTCAAAAAAGAAATTTTTTTTCCGCTCTTAAAATCTACCAAATAAAGATCATAAGCTTTTAAACCAGGACTTTGCCCTTTTCTTTGCAAAAACAAAGCCTGAATTAAACCAAAAAGAAAGGAACATAAGGCAGTAGCAAAACCACTATGCAAAAAAGCGTCCTTAGATCCTAACCAAAAATAACTTAAATATAAAATGGGCACATAAATAAGAAAAATATCGATAACAAAAGCTTTAAATCGTAAAAAACGCGAGGCTATTCTAGCTTTTGTTTTTTTCATTAATTTCCGCGACTTCCTGGTTTAATGGCTTTGCTTCCTTGTTTACAAAGTGGGCATTTTTCTTCATCATAAATTTCAAAATCAAAATTTCCTAGAGTGAAAAGAGGGATATCGCTAGGAAGCTTAGCGTTATCTTTTGACTGGGTATTTAAATTTTTTACTGCACAAAAACCACGATTTGCCAAAGCAGCAAAACCAACCACAATTCCCCCAAGACTTTCTATAATTTTTGCACTTTCTAAAGCACTGCCACCTGTAGTAATAATATCTTCACAAACGATAAATTTTTCACCTTTTTTAACCTCAAAGCCTCGTCTTAATGTCATTTCTTTATTAACTCTTTCGGTAAAAATAAAACGTTTATTACAAGCTCTAGCTAGTTCATATCCTGCTAAAATTCCTCCTAAAGCCGGAGAGCAAACGCTATCAAATTCTATAGAATGTTCAAAAATTATTTTTATCAATTCTTTGCATAATTTCTCAGCCAAATTAGGATTTTCCAATACCTTTGCGCTTTGAAGATAAAATTGAGAATGTTTTCCAGAACTTAATAAAAAATGACCCTCTAAATAAGCTTGACAGTTTTTATAAATTTCTTCCAAATTCATTATTAAACCTTTAAAAGCTCTATTTCTTTATTTTTAACACTTTCATCAATTTTAGAAGAATAAGAATCTGTAATTTTTTGTACCTCATCATATGCTTTTTTTGCTTCATCTTCTGAAATTGCTTTGTCTTTTTCTAGTTTTTTAATACTATCGTTAGCATCTTTTCGATTATTTCTTATTGAAACTTTCGCTTTTTCACCCATAGCTTTAGCCTGTTTAACATTTTCTTCTCTTTGTTCTCTAGTCATTGGTGGAAAAAACAATTTGACATTTTCCCCATCATTATTTGGATTAACCCCAATATTTGCCGCAGCGATAGCACTTTCTATAATTTTTAACATAGGTTTTTCCCAAGGAGTGATACTAATTGTTGAAGCATCACTAGCCAAAACAGTCGCAACTTGACTTAAAGGTGTTAAACTACCATAATAATCAACTTGTATATGATCTAATATATGAATATTAACCTTACCTGTTCTTAAGGTTGTAAAATCTTTTTTTAAAGCTTCTAAACTTTTATCATTTTGGCTTTTTTGCTTATTTAAAATTTCATTAATCATATTTTTCCTTATTATTTGCTTACATTTGTATCATATGAATTTTGTGGCATAGATGGAATTTTCGATGGACTAATTGTATTAGCACTTGGAATGCTTGTATTGGTTTCTACTTTAATTTTTTCAGCTAAAGAATCTTTACTTGCATGATTGTATAAATATCCCAAACCTATAGTATTAGCAATCAATAAAATGCCCATTATAAACGTAAACTTAGCTAAAAAATTTGCAGGCCCTTTTGCACCAAAAAGACTTTCATTGCTTCCACTATAAGCTCCAAGACCTATACTTGAACTTTTTTGCAACAAAACAGCTATACAAATAATAACAACGATAATAAATTGCAGAACAGTTAAAAGAGTAATCATAAATTTTCCTAATCTTTGAAATAATTTTAACTTGGAATATTTTAGCGAAAAAAAACTTGAAAAGATTTGAAATTATTGTATTTTTTGCGTCATTATGACGCAAAAATTATCTGTTGAGACTTCTTAAAATATTAAGTAAATTAATAAATAAATTTACAAAATCAAGATAAAGTGCTACAGCTCCTTCAATTGGAGTTTCATAGTTTCCACGAATAATATTTTGAGTATCATAAAGGATATAAAATGAAAATAATATCGCAGACACTGATGAAATAATCAAACTAAATACGCTACTATGCAAGAAAATATTAATTAAAGATGCCGCAATAACAACTAAAAGAACTATAAATAAAGCTTTACCCATTACAGTAAAATCTTTTTTAGTATTCATAGCAAAAATACTAAGACCTGCAAATGCCACAGTCGTTAAAGCAAAAGCTTGAGCTATGATAATTCCTCCTGCAGGTAAAGCAAGAACAGAAATAAGTAAAGGTGTGAGCGTCAAACCTGAACAAAAAGTAAAAGCAAAAAGTAAAATAAGATTTAATGGAGCTTCTTTTTTCTTATACATCAAAGCAAAAAATAATCCTAGTTCTACAGCAAAAAGAATCCAAAATGTTGCCAAAGATTCAATAAAAAATGATGCTAAAGCGAAAATTCCTACATAAGCACCTACTGTAGCAGCTAAAAGTGAAGCCGCAAAAAGCTGATATGTTTGCTTGATAAAAATACCAAGATCGCTAGTTCTTGTATTTTCAAATTCTCTCGATTTTGAATAGTCTCTATCGTAAAGACTCATACTATATCTCCTTATATAATCATAAATTTAATTTACAAAGTATATCAAAATTTGTTTAACAATTTATTTTTAAAATTTAATGAATTAGATATTTTAAAATACATTTTTTAAATTTTGCTATAATTATAAATTGTTTATTTTATTTTTTAGGTAGTGTTTATGGAAAATCTTATTAGCGGTGCAATTAAATTTATGCAGCAAGATTTTAAAGAGCATAAAGAGCTTTTCGAAAGTCTTAAAAATAGACAAAATCCTCATACCCTCTTCATAGGATGCTCTGATTCAAGAGTGATCCCTAATCTAATAACCAATACTGGCCCAGGAGAACTTTTTGTGATCCGAAATATCGCAAATATAATTCCGCCTTATCGCATAGGGGAAGATTTTTTGTCAACTACCTCTGCTATAGAATATGCTTTAAATTCATTACACATTAAAAATATTATTGTGTGTGGACATAGCAATTGTGGCGGATGTAATGCGCTTTATTATGCTGATGAAGAATTGAGTAAAATTCCAAATGTAAAAAAATGGCTAACTTTGCTTGAACCTATCAAACAAAATATAAAATTGATATCAAAAAATGATACAGCTATGAGATCTTGGCTTACAGAAAAATTAAATTTAGTCAATTCTTTGCAAAATATTCTCACCTATCCTGGAGTCGAAGAGGCATTAAGTCAAGGCAAGATTGAACTTCATGCTTGGTATTATATTATCGAAACTGGTGAAATTTATGAATACAATTTTAAAGAAAAAAACTTTACTTTAATTCAAAATAGGAGATAATAAATGAAAAAAATAATTTTAATCTTTTTTAGTCTTTTATATCTTTATGGCAATGAATTACAGCTTATTGATGCTAATGCGAGTCAAAATTCTGGCATTTATAGTTTGATTCAAAAATATATTAGCATTGAACATCAAATAAGAGAATTTGAAAAAAATAACGATGAAAATTCAAGTTCTTATAGTGGTATTTTAAAAGAATTTGAAAGGGATAAAAAAACAATATTATCTGAAATACCCGATATGATAGTCGAGCAAAAAATTGATGAAAAAGCTATAGAAAATTTCTTAAAAAGAAAACAAGAATTACTGAAATTACAACAAAAAAGTTTAAATAAACCCTTTATTTATACTGACACAAGTTTAGATCTTGTTTATTTTAATATGGTCGAAAGCTTCTTTTCATCTTTGTTTGAATTGGAAAAACTTTTTAAAAATGCAGCTAATAGCGAAAATATAGTATCTACAGTTGATAAAGCTATGGAGGATCTACAAAATTTAACTAATATTGATTTGGATGAGTATAAAAGCAAAATTACTAATTCAAAAGAGCTTGAAAAAATTGCCTCTAAAGAATTAATGATTAATAATGCTTTTAATGCTTATGTCGAAATTTTAAAATATTTACGCTCCAACGCTCATTTATTAGAAAGTAATTATCTTTTTTCTCTTTTAGGACTTCAAATTTGGATTGATAAAATCAATACCTTTGTCAATATTGATTTTTTAAATGTAGGAAAAATAACGATTTCTGCCTTAGTTTTAATTTTCTTTATTTCCTTAAGACACTTTTTTTCAAATATAGTTTATTTTTTTCTTGTGCGTTTGATTTATCACAATAAAAAAGAAGCTGATGATATTAAAGTTATTTTTATTGGAAATATCAAAAAACCAGTGGGCACCCTACTTATTTGTTACGCACTTTCTCTTTGTCTTACTATAGCGTTTTATCCCGCTCCTTTAAGCATAAGTTTGAGTAATCTTTTTAATATCATTTATGCTGCTTTAATAGCTTGGCTTATTTTAAAAATTCTTGATGGCTATGGTGTGGTTTTAGTATCTAAATTGGCTAAGAAAAGCGAAAAAAAAGAAGTGGTTAATTTAGTTATTAAAATTTTATATTTTGTTATTATTATCATAGCTTTGCTCTATATTTTAGCCCAACTTGGTTTTAATATTTCAGCCATCATTGCATCTTTAGGAATTGGTGGTTTGGCCGTTGCTTTAGCAGCTAAAGATATCATCGCTAATTTCTTTGCATCGATTTTGTTATTATTTGATAATAGTTTTAACCAAGGAGATTGGGTTGAAGTTTCAGGTATAGAAGGAACCGTTGTTGAAATAGGTCTTAGAAAGACAACCATAAGGACGTTTGATAATTGTTTGGTTTTTTTACCTAATTCAACTATTATGGGTGCTAATATTAAAAACTGGAGTAAACGTCGCATGGGTCGTCATATAAAAATGTATCTTGGCGTAGGATATGACGCTACTCCTGAAAAATTAGATAACTGCATTAGAGATTTGAAAGAGCTTTTAAATTCAAGTCCATTAGTGGCCCATGAAGATGATGGTGCTTTAAAATATGGAGATCATACAACCAAATATCGCCAAAATTTAGTATCAATTAATGATCTTGAAGGTTATAAGAACGCTTGTTATGTGGCTTTAAGTGAATTTGCAGATAGTAGCATCAATATAGAATTATATTTTTATACTAAATCAATCCATTCAAAAGAATTTAGAGAGGCTAAGCAAATATTGATGCTTGAATTTATGCGTATTATTGAAAAAAATGGTTTAACTTTTGCTTTCCCAAGTCGCAGTATTTATATAGAAAATTTACCTCCGCTTGATTTGCAGCCAAAAGAATAGCATTTTTGCTATTCTTATACTGGCATAACGCGAATATTTGAACTTAACTCTTCTTGCAAAATATTTTCAATAGCGTATAAAGTAGCACCACTTCCACTAGAACATCCGCTACAGGCACCCAAATAGCGAATATAAACATCAATAGCGCCACTTTCAGCCTTTTGTATATCAATCACCTCTAAATCACCCCCATCATTATGAAGCATAGGACGAATTTCAGTATCTAAAACGCTTTCTACTGCTTTTAGCTGACCTACTAAAGTCATTTCATCAAAAGCGACGTCATTTTTTGTAGCATTTTTTAACTTTTCTCTATCCATTTCAGCTCTTGTTTCAGCTAAAATATCTACAAGATAATAATCTCTTTTTTCATGCCCACCTGGTTTAACACAGGATTTACAAAAGGCGCCAGCTTTAGTGTATTGAGTGATTTCTTCAACTGTATGCAAATCATTAAGTTTAATAACATCCTTAATGGTTCCAAGGCTTACTCTAGCACATTCACAAACTATAATTTGATCTTCAAAATCCTCAGGGTTAATTCCTTTATAATGAGCCGCAGCTTGTTTAATCACATCATAAGCCATAACCGAACAATGCATTTTTTGAGGTGGAACTGCTGGAGTTTCTGGATTATCACGCATAGCAAATTCTACATCCAAATTTGTAATTTTTACCGCCTCATCTACAGTTTTTCCTATACAAAGATCCACCATAGTATCACTACTTGCTATAGCAGTGCCACAACCAAAACTTTTAAATTTTGCATCGATAATCTTATCTGTTTTTTCATCAACCAACCAAAAAAGCCTTACCGCATCTCCACAGCTTTCTGCTCCAAAATCAGCTACAATGAGCTTTGCATTGCGATTTTTAGCATCTTCTTCGCTAAATTCTCCCATATGTTGAGGATTATTCATCCTATCTTGAACTTTTTGGGAATACTCATCCCAAATTGATCCCCCAATTAAACTATTTTTTCCCATTTTTTTATCCTTTTATTTATAATTATTTGGATTATAAGCGTAAGTACAAGAAATTTTTCTTAATCTTTGCGTTGCATTTTTTATTTGTTCTGCAGCATAATCAATTTCTTCTTCTGTATTAAATCTCGATAAAGAAAGTCTTAAAGCCGTATGTGCTAAGTCATGCTCTGCACCGATTGCCTCCATGATAGGATTGCTCTCAAGCGCTTCACTAGCACAGGCTGATCCTGTACTTGCTGCTATACCATTTTTATTTAAATCCCAAAGCATAGCTTCACCTTCAACACCTTTAATGCTTGCTAAAATAGTATTTGGAACTCTGTGTTCTCTTTTGCCAACCACTGTTGTATCCGGTAAGTCTAAAATTTTATCTTCTAACTTATCCCTTAAACGACGTATATGAGAATCTTCAAAATCAAGCATAGTATTAGCTATACGTAAAGCTTCTCCCATAGCCACTATATAAGGTACATTTAAAGTTCCGCTTCTTCTACCACCCATATGCTCCCCGCCATGCAGCAATGGAGTAAGCTTAAGGCCTTTTTTGATAAATAATCCCCCAATACCTTTTGGCCCATGGAATTTGTGGGCTGAAAAAGATGCAAAATCAACGCCTACATTACTTAAATTAACTTTGATTTTACCCACTGCTTGCGTTGCATCTGTATGGAAAAGTGCTCCAAATTCATGGGCAAGTTCAGCCATAGCTTTAATATCAAAAATCATACCGGTTTCATTGTTGGCCCACATAACGCTAACGAGTGCAGTTTTATCAGAAATGACTTTACGCAAATCCTCTACAGTAGAAATACCTTCTTCATTTACTGGAAGTTCTATAACCTTAACGCCAAGACTTTTTAAAAAATACGCTGCCGCACTTACTGCAGGATGCTCGACACTGGAAATAATCACTTCATTGCGTTCTTTATTTAAAATATGATCAAAATACACACCTTTTAAAACCCAATTAATACTTTCGGTTGCGCAAGATGTGATGACTATATCATCTAAATCATTTGCTCCAAGCCCTGCATAAAGTTTATCCAAAGCTTCTCTTAAAGCTGGATGAGTTGTGCTTCCCCACTGATGAAGACTATTTGGATTGCCATACATTTCTTTAAAAAATGGCAGCATAAGCTCATAGGCATTGGGATCGATCATTGTTGTTGCATTATTATCTAAATAAACTTTCACTTTTTCATCCTTAATAAAATTATATCCATTTTTAATTTAGGATATTTTTTATCTTGTTAATTAAATATGGATAATAACAGAAATTTATTAATTTTAGTTTAAATACCAAAAGTCAAATTATAAATTAAGAAAAATAAAAAAATATTAAATTAAATTTTTTAATTTTTTTTCATAGTATTTTGCTATTTTGAAATCTTCTTTTGAAGTATGATTTATGATGAAATCTTTTACTACATAATCCAATTTTTCAGCTAAAACATGAATTGATCTTGCTTCGCTTACTACTATTTCTTCGATTTCAAAAATAATATTGCGGTGAATTTTCATATGCCCTTTCATGAAAGGATAGTGAATTTCTCTCATAAAAGCTTCTTCATCTAAAAAATGTCGATTCAGCATAACAAGCAATTCTTTTAAAACCTCTTTTAATTCTTTAGAATTAATATGTCTATGATTCATTAAAGAAAGTTTAATAGAAATTTCAAAAAGTTCTTGATGTTGAGAATCTAAAAGTTCATTATTCATTGAAATAATTTTTTGGTTAGAAATCATAATTTAAACTTTCATTTACTAATAATTTCAAATTTTAAATTATTACTTAAAATTTAGATTATAATTTTTAAATACTTAAATTCACATTATTTCAAACCATAACAGACATATAAGAATTAAGTATTTTATTTAAATTCGCTTGTTTTTGGCGACGATCTAAAAAATGATCTATAGAACTAGAACGCATCGTATTTGCTTTATCTATCCTAGAAACATCCTGACTTTGTTTTTTATATTCTTCTTTTAAATCATTAAAATCATTTTTTATTTGATCAATATAAATTTGAAAAATTGAACTTGAATTAGCAAATTCTTTCAAATCCATATCTTTTTGATAATTAATATATTGTTGAAAAAATACAGAAAGTTTATCTTTAGAAATGGTTTTTTTATTGACTCCATTGACGTAAAGATACAAATCAAAACTCATTTTTTCTTCATTATTTTTTTTAATATAATCTTCAATATTCATTTTTCCATCAAGAAGTTTTTGCAAATTCTGGCGAGAGCTGATATCTAAATTAACTGGTTTCATAAAAAAGTTAAATTCATTTTCATTTTGAGTCTTAATATCCTGATAAATAAAATTCATCAAAAGCCCAGATTTTGAAACTTCTGAATTTTTTGTCAAATAGGGTTTTAAAATTTCATTAGAAGAAGTGTTATTTAAAGTTTTATCAAAATGAAAACTTATAACTTTATTATCAAGCATCAAAGTATTAAGATGAGTATTTTTATCTATTGCAGAATTTAGCTCTTCCTGATTGTCATAAATTCTTGTGATTTTGCCCAAAAACTCTCCATTTTCCGTAGAAAAGCCCGCTGAAAGCTTTGAAATGTTACTGCGACTTAAATTAGCATTATCATCTTGTATAAATTCACTATTGATAGCTTTTAAAGAATTGTAATAACTATTTAAAAGATAAGGTAAATCTATTTTATTATAGTTAAAATTTTCATCCTGTTTTGCCAATTCTTTTGCTATATTCCTAACACTTTTAATATGAATATTATAAGATTCTGGAATATTAGCTATTTTATTTAGATCTTTATCAAAAAAGCCTTCTTCGTTAGTTCTAAAACCAAACTCACTTGCATAACTTATATTATTAAAAATGTAATTTAATTGTTCTAAATGTTGATCCTCTTTCAAATTTGAAATTTCTCTATCCTTGATCAAATTCAAAGCAGAACTATTATTTAAAGGATTAGACAAAGCCAAATTTTGATAAGGATTTGCCGAATTTATTGTCATTGTTTAATCTTTCCAAAAATATTGCTATTTTTTACAAGCAAAAGGTGTGCCAAGTTTATAAAACGATAAAAATTCAGTCAAAAATCAGTAAAAATTTATTATCATTTAACTTTTCTGAATTTTTTGGAAAAATAAATTTTATCCGAAAGGAAAGCGTATGCCAAAGATGAAAAGCGTTAAAAGCGCTGTTAAACGCTTTAAGGTAGGTAAAAACAAAATCAAAAGAGGTTCAGCATTTAGAAGCCATATTTTGACTAAAAAACCTGCTAAAAGAATGCGTGATCTTCGTACAGCTAAATACGTTCATAGCACAAATGTAAAAGCTGTAGAAAAGATGTTAGGAATTTAAGTTTTTGACCGAAGTCATTCAAACTCCCCTTAAACAAAGAAAGTTAAGGGCAAGCTCCAAAATTTGGACGCCACTTTATGAAAGGAAATAAAAATGGCAAGAGTAAAAACAGGTGTTGTAAGACGTCGCAGACACAAAAAAGTTTTAAAATTAGCGCGTGGTTTTTATAGCGGACGCCGCAAACATTTTAGAAAAGCAAAAGAACAATTAGAAAGAAGTCTCGTCTATGCTTATCGTGATAGGCGTCGCAAAAAAAGAGATTTTCGCCGTCTTTGGATCGTGCGTATCAATGCTGCTTGTAGATTAAATGATTTAAGCTATTCAAGATTTATAAATGGTCTTAAAAAAGCAGGCATTGAGCTTGATAGAAAAATTTTAGCAGACTTAGCAATGAACGATGCTGCTGCATTTTCAAAAATTGTAGAGGCTGTTAAAAAAGCGCTTTAATCCAAGATTATTTTCTTGGATTACCCCCCCCCTCTAAATTTAATTTTACCAAAACATTTTCATAAAGTTTTAATTCATTTAAATTTTCGTCCAAATAGCCACCTGTGTCACTTTTTTGTTCGAGTTTATCTGAAATTTCTTTCCCTAAACTAATAAGATTAGAAATGGTTTTTGAAAATTCATTTGATTTATCTCTGATAAAATTCATTTCTTGAGCGCTAGAATTAGAGCTTTTGGCAATAGATTGTATAGTTTGAATTACTAATTTTATCGCTGCTTCCATCTCTATCAAGCTTGTTTGGGTGTTATCAGAAAGTTTTCTTACCTCATCTGCAACAACAGCAAACCCTCGACCTAATTTTCCAGCTCTTGCAGCTTCTATTCCTGCATTCAAAGATAAAAGACTTGTTTGCTCAACAATACTAGAAATTAAGTTAAGCATTTTATTAAGCTGATCAATATTTTTAAAAGAAGATTGGATTTCTTTTTCTAGATTCATTTTTTCTTTACTTTGATACAAGTTGTATTCTAAATAATGAATAAAATTCATAAAATTTTCATCAATAGTTAAGAGACTCTCTTTAATACTTTGAAAATCTTTGAAAATTTCTTTAAAGATATTGGAATTGTTATTTATACTAACAGTAGTATTTTTTAATCTATCTAAAACAAGCTTATTAACTTTATTGATAATCTCAAGTTTTTGCGCTTTAAGGCTAAGATAATAATACTTAAAGTCGCTATATTTATTTACAAAAGTTTGCATATAAACTGGATCAAATTCGGTTTCTTCATCCACTTCATAAAAGAAGATCGCCACCAAACTTTTAAAAATTCCTACTCCATAAATTTCCCCAAAACAAGAAAAACCTACGATAGGAAATTGATTTAATTTAATATCTTTTATAAATTTACTGTTTTGAAATCTTCTTAAAATACAATCGTTAAAAATTGCTGCCATAGGTTTTATATTAGATTTATTTTGAATAAATTTCTCATAATCTTTTTCAAGATCTTTAATAAAATCGGTTCTTTTTAATAAAACAATTTCTTGACCATTGGTTATTTGGCCGTAACTAAGCAAAACTTTATCGGAAATAATTTTCATAGGAGAAATAAAATAATCATTGCTGATTTTAATACCTAAAGTATAATCTTGAGCTTTAACCTTCAAACCTTCAAGATCGCAAGAAAAATGTTTGCACAAAGCTTCGATCGCATTTACAGATTGAAAAGTTTTTGTATCTAAAAATTCATATACCAGTCTATTTTTAGGATCAGTATTTAAAACTGTAAATGTTGTATTTTTATCATGATTTTCTGAAAAATTTTGTGATTTCATAAAATCAAAGCGATATTTTGACTTAAACTGAATATGCATACTAATTGCATGATGCTCTAACATTTCATAGTTATAAACAATACATGTTCCCTTAAGATTATCCAAATCTCCACTTGCACCAGCTCCTAAAAGAGTGCAAGGATATTGAGCATACTTATAAAGCATTTCTATAACCATGCTTTCACTTCCACTCACTCCATTATGGATTAAATAATGCAAAGTGTTGCTACAATGTGCTCTAAAAGGGATATGCATAGATGCAATTTCCTTTTCTATATAAACTCTTCTTTCTCGATGGTCTTCAATATTATCAAAAAGATTAATCTTATGAATATACAAATTTTCTATCATTTCGTTTCCAAAAAGAATCAAAGCAATCCCTTGAACATTATGCAAATAAGGATTATCAATAATTTGTTTATTTTGATTGATATTGCATAACAAATCAGAGGCAGAAACCAAAACCAATTCACATTCTTGAGGCAAATAATTTTTTATCTTTGTTGCTATATTTTTTAAATCAAGTTGATAAGAAGCAAAACCTATAGCTAACTTGGCTTCAAATTTCACATGACTTAAAATATTCTCAATTTCATCCTCTAAAAAATAAAGAGTTTCTAAAGGTTTTACTTTAATTGATTTTTTTTCATTTTTTTTAAAAAAGTTGCGAAACATTAAATTAACCTCTATATTTTTATTTTTCTTAAATTAAAGAAAGAATAAATAAATTTTAAAAATTTATAATAACGATGTTTAATTGTAATAAAATTTTATTAATGATAAAAATTATAAAATTTTATATACTAAGTAAATTAAATTTTGGCTATAATATATCCTAAATCAAAAATTTTGTAATTTATTTTAGTCAAGGAAATTCTATGGCATCGGATATGAATGAAATTTTATTACAAAGTGTTGAAGTTCTGCCTTCTTTGCCTGACACCATCAGCAAATTAAGAAAATACATTGAAGAATCAAGAAACAATCTAGAAGTCAGTAAAATTGCTGATATTATCTCAAGCGATCCTTTAATGACAACCAAACTTTTACGTCTAGCTAACTCTCCTTTTTATGGTTTTTCAAGAGAAATTACCTCTTTAAATCAAGCCGTATCCTTACTCGGAATAGGAAATATTATCAATACAATTATGGCAGATTCTATTAGAGATAACTTTAAAATTGATGTTTCTCCCTATGGTTTAAATACTAAAGATTTTATAAATAAATGTAGCGAAGAAACTGCTTTTATTACCGATTGGCTTATTGAAGAAGACAAAAAATTATCTCATTTTTTAGTTCCCTGTGCTTTGATATTAAGACTTGGTATAGTTATTTTTTCTAATTTTTTAATCCAAAACAATAAAGACGCCGAATTTTTAGAATGTTTAAAAAAAATAAATTTTAGAGATCTTTCATTGGTGGAAAATAAATTCTTGGGAGTTGATCACATTTCCTTTTTAGGTTTTTTACTTTATCGTTGGAATTTTGATGATATACTAACAGAAACCATTTGTTTTATAAGATCTCCTCATGCAGCACGCAATGAAGTTAAAAAATCAGCTTATGCTTTAGCCGTCATTGATCATTTATTTATGCCACATAGAAGTTTTTCTGTTTTTAACGTAAAAGCCTCTATTGCCTTAATTGAAGAAGCTGGAACACAAGGTGTAAAATTTAATTTAGATAATTTTATTTCAAAACTTCCAAAACAAATTAGAGAAGAAATAGAAAAAGAAAGAAAATAAGCTCACTTTTTCTATATTTTTAATGAAAAGCATTGTTTTACCTCCTAATGAATTTCTAGATCATTATGTTTTAAATGCCGAATTTCATCGTTTGGTCGGCATTTCTAAAAATGCTTATAAATTTTGGAAAAATGTAGAAATAGGCAGATATCAAGGAACACGTATTGTTTTTTTACATAAAAATTCCATCCTTAAAAAATATCAAGATAAATTAAAACTATGCACAAATTTAAACGGCTTTGTCTTAGCCAGTGCTTTTTGCTCTTTTACCACTCTTGCTCCTTCACATTTGGTAAAAAAGAATGATTCTTCTATTTATAAAATTTTAGAGCTTAAAGAAGTACAGGGGATTAAATTTGTAAATTTAAAAAAATTTTATGATTTTTTAGGGCTTGATTACCATCAGCATATCTATATAGAAAAATGCCGTTTTTTTAGTCCAGCCCCTTTTGAAAAACGTATAAAAATTACTGATAGTATGTGCGTTGGATATTATTAAGAGGATGAATTTTAATCCATTTCATAAAACTCATCCTCATCTGATTCATCATCATAGGAATAATCATCGTCATCATAATTATAAGATCGATGATTAGTAGGTGCATATTCTTCCTCTTCTTCATAAGCATCATAGTCTAAATTTTCTTCTTCATTTTCCATGATTTTCTCCTAAAATTAAAATTATAAAATTATTTTAACTTAAATTTGTTTGCTTTTGATATAATTTTTTGAATTTTTTAAAAGGTTTATTTATGAATTTAACTCATTTAGATGATAAAAATCGTCCAAAAATGGTAGATGTAAGCTCGAAAAATATCACTCAAAGACTTGCTAGAGCAAGCGGGATAATAAACATGTCTCAAGAAGCCTTTGAAAGCATTAAAAACAATACAGCCAAAAAAGGGCCTGTTTTGCAAACCGCAATCATCGCGGCTATTATGGGGGCAAAAAAAACAAGTGAATTAATTCCTATGTGCCATCCTTTAATGCTTTCTAAAATTGAAACAGATGTGATTGAATTTGAAAAAGAATTTGCCTTTAAGCTCATCGTTACGGTTAAATGTGAAGGAAAAACTGGAGTTGAAATGGAAGCTTTAACAGCAGTAAGTATAGGACTTTTGACTATTTATGATATGGTAAAGGCTATTGACAAAACTATGAAAATAGGCGAAATTGTTCTTGAAAATAAAGAAGGAGGCAAAAGTGGTCAATTTGTGCGATCTTAACAAAGAACCTATTATTAACTATCCAACATTTTGGGATTATAAAGTTATTTTTGATACCCATGTGCATGTGGGTAAAGTTTTTGAAAAATTGCTCGGTCAAAGAGAATTTAAATACAAACATTCTAATGCAAGTTCTAGTGGAAAATATCAAAGCTTTTTATTAAGCGTTTATGTTGATAGCAAACAAGATCGTCTTGATATTTTTGAAAAACTTAAGTCCGAAGCTAAATTTGTTATTTAAGGAAATTTATGAAAAATACTTTAATCATTTTTGAAAATTCTCTATCAAATCTTAGCAAAAAAGAAGCTAAAGATTTACTAGAAGATCTAAGTTTTAATCTCGCTTACAAGCAAATCACGCATAATGCTCATTATACTCAAAAAATTCTCAATTCTCTGTTGGTTGAATTTTTAAATATTTTAAAAAAGCTTGATTTATTCGATGATGAAAATGTTACAAAAATCATTAAAGCTTTAGTAAAAGCTAGCATTCAAGACTCTCAAAATACTCTTTATGATTATATGAATGAGATTGAAATTTTAAACAAGCAAATTGAAAATCAAAAAAATTCCATAAAAAATCAAATCAGCAATCATTTTTTTGAATTTGAAAATATCTTACAAGAACATCTTGACAATCAAATTTGTAGCAGCTTAAATGATGCGATCTTATTTGATATAGAAATGCTTGGGATCTTAAAAGAAACAGCTGAAAGTGCTTTTTTAATCACCTTAGAAAAAGCTGAAGATATAGAACTTACAAGCAAAGAAATTGCTAAAAATCTTGTTTATAATGCCATCTGTGAAGCGCATTTTGAGAAAGAACGTATCTTAAAAATTTCAAGCATTATTTTAAATAAAGCTTTTGAAATTGCTAATGAATCGATGGCTTATGCCAAAGATCTTTGTTTGGGTGCGATCAAAGGTACACGAGATGGAATTTCTTTGGCTATGGAAAAATTCAAATCCTCCCTGAATTATGCAGCCTTTGAAGAAGATATTAATTTAAAAAGTAAAGAATTAATTGGCATAGAAGATGATTTTATCGCACTTTTAAAAAAAGAGATTAAAAAGCAAAGCAATCCTGCTAAAGAAATAGTTGAAAATTTACTCGAATACGAACTTGATAATCTTTTTGCCAAATTCAAACGCCTTGCAAGTGAAAGCAGAGAACAGTTAATCTTGGTTTTAAACGATATCAAAAAAAATCCAAAAATTAATGATTTTAACAGACTAACTCAAAGCAAACTTCATCGCTTAAAGCAAGAAATTTATGAACTTGAAAATATTGCCAATGAAAAATACAAGGATATAAATTCCAAAAAAGCAAAAAAATTAGGCATCAGACTTTGGGAAAAAGCCAAAAATTTAATCAAAAAATAATATCCTATTTTTAGGATATTAAATATCTATTTCTATGCCAACTGGAGCATGATCTGATCCAAAAATATCATCTCTTATGAAAGCATTTTTTAATTTACTTTTTAAATTATTAGAAATGAAAAAATAATCAATTCTCCAGCCAACATTTCTTTCCCTTGCTTTCATTCTATAACTCCACCACGAATACTTTTCCTTAATATCTCCATTGATTTCTCTAAAAGTATCCAAAAAGCCGAGCTTTAGCAAATCATCAATCCAAGCTCTTTCTATAGGCAAAAAACCTGAAGTATTTGCATTGGCTTTAGGATGTGTTAAATCAATCTCGCGGTGAGCTGTATTGACATCACCACAAATGATAATTTCTTTGCCTTCATCTAAAAGTTTTTGAAGATAGACTAAAAAATCCGCATAAAATTTCATTTTAAAATTTAAACGTTCTTCATCTTTTTGCCCATTTGGAAAATAAATATTAAAAAGCACTACATTTTTAAATCTATGCTCCAAAACCCTTCCTTCATCATCATCAAAAAATTCACACTTTTTTACTTCACAATCAAAATTACAAAGGCTCATAACACCAGAATATCCCGCCCTTTTAGCAGAGTTAAAATGCATATGTTTAAAAGGAAATTCATAAATTCTTTTAGGAAATTTATCTTCATGGGCTTTAATCTCTTGAAAACCTATAAAATCAATATTTTCTTTTTCTATCCAATCAAGTGCGTTTTTGTCGCAAATTGCTCTTAAGCCATTGACATTCCATGACAATAATTTCATTGTTATCCTTAATAAAATAATAATTTCAAAATCATAGCACAAAAATTAATTTTTTACAGGTGATTAAACAAACTTTTATATAATAAATAATCTATATATAAGGCAAATTTAATGTTTAAACTCACTTGGCTTCAATTCACACTTTTAAATTCTTTGTTGATTGTAGCACTTAATTTTAATTTATTTCATTTTGTTTATGAAAAAAGCTCTCAAAATTTTTTCATCACTCTAAGTTTCATTTTGATTTATTTTGGTTTTGTGCATACTATTTTTTCTTTGATTTTTATCAAATATTTGAGTAAATTTTTTTCAATCTTTTTTATTTTAGCATCTTTTTTAAGTATTTATTTTATCAGTTTTTATGGAATTCTTATCGATTCAAATATGATTCAAAATGCTATGCAAACTGATGTTAAAGAAGTAGAGGATCTGATCAATTTTAAGCTGATAGTCACTATAGTTTTAGCTTTAATTTGTATCATTTATATTCTAAAAGTCAAAATTGATTACAAATCAATGAAATCTCACCTTAAAACTAAATTTATCAATATTTTTTTAGGCTTGGTTTTTGTTTTTGCAATTTTCTTTCCGCTTAGTAAAACCTTTATTCCTTTTGCTAGAAATTACAATGAAATAAGGATGTATAACACTCCTTTTTATCAAATTTATGCCCTATATCGTTATTATATCCTATTTGTTCAAGCTAAGCCTCAATTTAAAGCTATAGAAAATGACGCTTATAAGGATGATAATCACACCAAAAAGATTTTAGTTTTAGTAGTGGGAGAAACTGCAAGGGCAGCAAACTACTCACTTGATGGCTACACAAAAAATGATACGAATTTTTATACCAAAAAAGACAATGTTGTATTTTTCACTCAAGTATCTTCTTGCGGAACAGCAACTGCTGTTAGTTTGCCTTGTATGTTTTCAGTTTCAAAACGAATTCACTTTTCAAATAAAGAATATCAGGAAAATGTTATCGATATACTCAATAAAAGCGGTGTCGATGTTAGCTGGATAGACAATAATTCAGGAGGTTGTAAAGGGGTTTGCAACCGATTAAAACAAAAAATTCAGCTCTCAAGCGGCTATGATGAAGATTTGTTAGATCCATTAAAAAACAAATTAAATAAATTAAGCACTCAAAATATTATTGTTTTGCATTTACAAGGCTCTCATGGTCCAGCTTATTACAAACGCTATCCTAAGGAATTTAAAAAATTTAATCCCACTTGCGATACAAATGATCTATCAAAATGCAGTGAAGATGCTTTGGTAAATACTTACGATAATACTTTACTTTATACAGATTATATTTTAAGTCATATTATCTCTCTTTTAAAAGAAAAAAAAGGTTATCAAAGTTCTTTATTGTATCTTTCTGATCATGGAGAAAGTTTAGGCAAAGATGGAATTTATTTGCATGGTATGCCTTATGCTTTTGCACCAAGCACACAAACTCATATTCCTATGATTTTTTGGAGTAATGACAATGAATTTATGAATTTGGCTAAAAAACATAAAAATTTAAAGCTTTCTCAAGATAATCTTTTTAGCACACTTTTAGGTTATTTTGATATAAGAACTCATATTTATGAATCAAATTATGATTTATTTAATCCTAAACTTAAGGCAAATCCATGAAACCAAAATACCACATTTTAAATAACGCCAAATACGCCCTAGAAGGGATCATGGCTTTATTTAAAAATGAGATGGCTTTTCGCATTGAAATTTGTATCATCATCCCTGCTATTTTAGTCAGCTTTTTTTTAAAGGTGAGTTTAATAGAACATCTCATTTTAATAGCGGTTTTAATTTTAATCTTAATCGCAGAATCTTTTAACTCAGCCATCGAAGCTTGTGTAGATCTTATAACCGATAAATGGCATCAAAAAGCAAAAATCGCCAAAGATTGTGCAAGCGCTGGAGTCTTTTTTAGTGTGATTTTAGCGCTTTTTGCTTGGATTTTTATCCTAGTGGATTTAATATGAATTTTGAAAAATTAATGTGTGGTATTTTTGGAAAAAAACGCTATGAACTTTTAAAATTTTTATGCGAAAATGCTGATGAAAATGGCTTTATCATGATAAAAATTAGCGAAATTCAAAACAAACTCGATCTTAGCAAACCTACCGTCATTGCCACTTTTAAATTTTTGGAAGAAAAAAAGCTTTTTAGGCGTCTTAAAAATGGTTTATACCAAATTTATATCAAAGAAGAAATATAATTTAATTTATCTTTTTTGTATATTTTGATAAATTTAAGCAATTATTTTTTTATAAAAAAGGAGAGATAATGACGCTAAAAAATCCTTTAGATATGCATTTGCACTTACGCGATGAAAAAATGCTTGATTTAGTGGCACCATTTAGCGCAAAAGATTTTAAAGCTGGCGTTATCATGCCAAATTTAATCACTCCAATCACAGATATAAATTCTTTAAAATCTTACAAACAAAGGATTTTAAAAGCTTGTGAAAATGAAGATTTTACCCCTTTGATGACTTTATTTTTTAAAGAATATGATGAAAAATTTTTAGAAAATGCAAAAGATGAAATTTTTGCCATCAAGCTTTATCCTGCTGGCATTACTACAAATTCAGACAATGGAATTTCAAGCTTTGATATACAAAATTTAAAACCCACTCTAAATGTAATGAGTGAGTTAAACATACCTTTGTTAATCCACGGCGAAACCAATGATTTTGTTATGGACAGAGAAGCAAATTTTGCAAAAATTTATGAAAAATTAGCTCAAAATTTTCCAAATTTAAAAATAGTCATGGAGCATATTACCACTAAAGTTTTATGCGATTTACTCAAAGATTATGAAAATTTATACGCTACTATAACTTTACATCATTTAATGATCACTTTAGATGATGTTGTGGGCGGAAAAATGGATCCGCATTTATTTTGCAAACCAATCGCTAAGCGTTATGAAGATAAAGACGCGCTTTGCGAACTTGCTTTTAGTGGATATGAAAAAGCTATGTTTGGAAGTGATAGTGCGCCACACCCACTACATACTAAAGAATGTTGCGGTTGCGCGGCTGGAGTTTTTAGCGCACCTGTTATTTTACCTGTTTTGGCTGAACTTTTTGAAAAAAACTCAAATGAAAAAAATTTACAAAAATTTATTTCAGATAATGCTTGTAAAATTTATGATTTTAAATTTGAAAAAGACAAAATCATAAATTTAGAAAAACAAGAATGGCAAGTACCGCAAAAATACGGCGATGTGGTGCCTTTCATGGCGGAGAAAATTTTAAAATTTAAACAAAACTAATTTAGAATTGGTTTTGTTTAACAACATCAATCTAATGCTCTTAAAAAATTTTATCAAAATTATCTTTTTAATTCCTTTCCATGTTAAAAAATAATCTGCAATACACCATACCCATAGCACAATTAAAAATTGCCTATAACAAAAATTCTTTAAATCTGAAATAGATTTAAAGTTAAATAGCAAGAGTATTTTACCCTCACTTGCATTTTTAATTTATCTTGCATAAAAAACAAACTTTAAATAGAATTTTATCTGAGGATACCATTAAAATGGTATTTGAGTCTATAAAATATTTTAATAAAAAATAATTTAAATTGTTTTAAACTTTATTTACTAGGCTATCTCTAATATCAATAATAAGATAAATCATAAAAAAACTCATAAAAAGTGCTATAAAGGACCCTATAAGACAAAATAAACCGAATAAAAATCCAACACTAAACATCATAAAAATAGAATAAATAAAAGCTATAATAAAACTAATAGCAACTATAATATCAAGTATTAATCTTCCAAAGTTGATAACTAAATTTTTAATCATTTTTGGCCTTTTTTTAAAAAATACAAATAAGACATCATTTTATATTATTTTTATTAACTTTGCAAAAAAAATTAAAGCAAAATCTAAAATATAAAAATATTTATATAAACTTATTATTTTTAAAGCTAAGAAATCATAAAAATAATCGGGATTAAATTTTTTTAAAGCTAAATTATTTATAAAATATAGAATAATTTTTACACCAAAAAATATCCTTACATAAGAAAAAATTTAATGATTTTACTTAAAATACCAAAAGTTTGATTTTTGATTTAATAGTCTCTTTAATATTTTCTTTTTTAACTAAATTTCTAAGCTCATCAATTTCTACTTTAACCCCATTCATATCTAAATGCCACAAAGCATTTTCTATGGCCTCTTCTCTTTTTCTTTCCACTATGCGTGTTTCATCAAATACAAATTTATAAAAATTTATATTTTTTTCTAGCAAAAAACTTTCTAAATCTTTTTTATAAAAACCTTTAAATTCGGTATTGAAATGATTAAATATAGGATCTAAAAAATCACTTTTTCTATAATCAGCCCAACCAAGATATATCCTTTGAGAGGCTAAATTTAAAAAAGCTTTAAAGTCATTTTCATTTTGCAAAGCCGGAGACATGCTCAAAAACGCTATATCAAATTTTTCTTGATTTTCTTTATAAAAGCTTTCAAAATCTAAATGGAGTGTTTTAACGTTGTTAGTATTATTTTTTAAGGCATCTTCTTGCAAAATTTCAAGCATGGCCTTAGAGTTATCTACACCTAAAACGCTTTTTGCTTTTTGTGCTAAATGTAAAGTCCAAACACCTGTGCCACAACCTATATCAACGATATTTTTATTTGTAAAATCAATATTTAATTCGTTTAGTTTTTCAAAAGTTTGCTTTTGGATATCGTTTAATTTTCCATATCTTGCATAATTTTTAGCTTTCTTATCCCACAAATTCATATATTTTCCTTAATAAAAATATATAAAATGATAACATAAGATCAATAACTAGCTTTCTTAAGCTAGTTATTGAGTGATT
>NZ_JACHTR010000016.1:0-37025 GCF_020135975.1 Campylobacter sp. W0014
GAAATTATCAATTTTTATAAAGTGGTAATTCTCGCATAATGCATCTATCTTGAACAAAATTAATCCCTAGTTTTTGACATTTTTCTCGCACTTCATCATTAAAAATACCAAGTTGAAGCCAAAAATTTTTAATCCCTTTTTGTATGATAATAGGTAATAAATTAGCAGCAAAACTTCCTTTTCTAAACATCAAAACAAGATCAATTTTTTCATTGATGTCCTCTAAATTTCTGTATATTTTTTCACCTAAAACTTCTTCAAATTTAGGATAAACGGGATAAATTTTATAACCATTTTCTTGCAAATATTGCGCTACAATATAAGAAGCTTTACTGCTATCAACGCTCAAACCAACTACAGCAATACTTTTTGTTTGCTCAAGTATTTTTTTAATATTTTCTTCCATGTTTTTTCTTTCAATAAGCTTTGAAATGATATTAATCTTATTTTCCTTAAAGATTAACAAAAAAGAACAAAATTGGTATAATAAAAGCAAAAAAAGGAGAATAAATGTTTTATCCCTATGTTTTGTTAATACATTTGCTTTGTGCGATATTTTTTATAGGCTATTTGTTTGTGGATATTTTTATTTTAGGAAATTTAAAAAAGAAAAATCCCAATCTTGATAAGGAACTTTTTCAAACCATCGGTGTTAAGATTATGCCTTTTATTGTGATTATTTTGCTTTTAAGTGGCGGAGCGATGATATCTTTTCATATCAACCCTTTAAATTTGCTTTTTCTTATAAAAATATTTTTTGCTATTATTATTTTATTTTTAGTGTTATTTTCTTTGTTTTATCATTTTATTCTAAAAAGGAAAAATCCTTTGGGAAATTTCATCCATCTTTTGGTTTTTATCCTTTGTTTAGGAATTGTCATATTAGCAAAATTAATGAATTATTTTTTTATATCTTTGTAAGTAAAACGCCGCATTCTAGATGAGCGGTATTTACAAATTGATCAAAAGCAGCCATTTTTATAATTTTATGTGTTTTGCTTAAGACTTTTAAATTTTCTTTTAAACTTATAGGATTGCACGAGATGTAAATAATATTATCATATTGCTTTATCAAATCCATCACGCTTTTATCTAGCCCTGCGCGAGGTGGATCGACTAAAACATGAGAAAAGCAAAAATCATCTAAATCAATATTTTTTAAGCGAAAAAATTCTCTCTCTTTTTTTAAAGCTTGGCTTAATTCTTCACTTGAAAGTCGAGTGAAATAAATATTTGAAACATTGTTTAATTTGCAATTTTTAAGAGCAAAATTGATATTATTTTTTGAAATTTCAGTCGCTAAAATCTTAAAAAAATCATCAGCCAAAGCAAGGGTAAAATTGCCATAACCACAATAAAGCTCAAGTAAATCTTTTTTAGCTTGAGTGGCAAGATTTTCTTTGACCCAAGTGATCATTTTTTCATTGATGAAAGTATTGGGTTGAACAAAACAATCATTGTTAAATTCATAAAAAATTTCTTTATTATTAACTAAAAGACTTTGTTTTAAGTTTTCATGATTAAAAACTAATTTTTTATTTTTACTTCTTGCGATCAAATTACAATTTAACTCAAAGCTTAGTTTGGCTAAGTCTTGATTGATAGTTTCTATATTTTTATGATAAAGTAGGGTAGTGCTTAAATCATACTTGGTTGCTAGAAATTCCACGCCAAAAAGTTTTTCTTTTAAGTTTGGATTGGCTTTGATTTTTTCAAGTAAAATCGGCATAAAATTGCAAATTTTTTTATCGGGAAAATCTATATTTTCTATGATGATTTTTTTCTTAGTTTGGGGATCAAACATCGCATAATAAAGCTCATTATTTTCATGATAAAAAGAAAATTCAGCTCTAGTTCTAAAGTGTTTTTCTAAAGAATTAAAAAATTCAATTTCCCCTTTGTAAAATTCAAGAAAAAAATCTTTTATAAAAGAAATTTTTTCTTGAAAATCAACTATATTACCAAATTCTTTAAGACTCATGGTAATTTTTTTCCTATCATCTTAAGCAATAAAGTGATAAGAATCAAATTAAGCGGTAAAACAATCCAAATGCTAAAGCCTAAAGATACTGGAATATATCCTGTCACTAAAGAAATAGCACAAATAAATAAAGCATAAGGAATTTGAGTTTTAACATGCTCCATATGATCGCATTTTGCACTCATTGAAGATAAAATAACATTATCAGCGATTGGCGAACAATGATTTCCAAAAATAGCTCCTGTTAAAACACAGCTAATATTAATCACTATATAATGATGCATACCATTAGCATCCATTCCGCTAAGCTGTGCTATTTTATAAGCTAGTGGAACAGCTAAAGGCATTAAAATTCCCATGGTTCCATAGCTTGTACCTATGGCAAAGGAAATACCTGAAGCAAAGGCAAAAATAGTTGCAGGTAAAATATAATCAGGCATTTTATCCGCTAATAAACTCGTGATAAAAAGCGAAGTTCCAAGCTCTTTTACTATGCTTGAAAGCGACCAAGCAAGCAAAAGAAGTATAATGGTAAAAATCATTGTTTTCCAACCATAAATCCAAGTTTCAATGGCTTCTTTGATATTGAAAATTTTACGATAAACCCCGATAAATATCGCCACGATGCTTGAAAACAAAGCCGCTTGAAAAAGAACGACTGAAGAATCAGCCTTTCCAAAAACCATTCTTAAGGTTTCAAAAGAAAGAGGATGGGTATTAGCTTTTTCTAGATCCTCTCCTGATAAAGCATTAAGGCCATTAAAATAAAAACCAAGTAAAGCAAGCACCATAAGGGTTAAAATAGGAATGATGGCGTTAAAGGCACAAATTTTTATTTCATCTTTAGGGGCTAAAAATTGATCTTCTAATTCTGCTGTATCTAAAGTTTTGGATTTCACAACAGGTGCGACTTTTCCAGTAGTTATGGCTCGCATTTGTGCTTGATACATGGGGCCAAATTCTCTTTTCATTACGGCTGTCATTAAAACAAAAAAGAGCATAAAAATATTATAAAAACGATAAGGTATGGTTTCTAAAAAAACGCTAAAGGCATTGATATTTTCATAACCGATATCCTTATAAGCGGTCTTAATAAGAGAAATTTCCACACCTATCCAAGTTGAAATGATGGCAATTCCAGCTACAGGTGCAGCAGTAGAATCAATAATAAAAGCGAATTTTTCACGCGAAATTTTAAATTTATCTGCCAAAGGGCGCATAATAGGGCCAACTATTAATAAATTAGCATAATCATCAAAAAATATTAAAAGTCCTAAAAACCAAGTATTAACTTGAGCGCTTACGGCCGATTTTGCTCTTTTTGCAAATTTTAAAGCTAAGGCCTTTGCACCGCCCATTTTAGTTACAAGTGCTACAAGTCCGCCTATACAAAGAATTTGTAAAATGATACCTGCATTAGCGGGATCTGAGGCAGAATTTAAAATAAAAGTGATGATTTTAGAAAAAGATTCTACGGCTGTATTATAAAAATTGAGCAGCGAAAGCGAATGCTCTTTTAAGATATGAGTAGAAAGACTTAAAAGAAAAGTTCCACTTAAAACACCCATAAAAAGGGATAAAATCACATCTTTAGTGATAAAGGCTAAGGCGATAGCGACAAAAGGCGGTATTAATGTAAAAATTCCAAATAAATTAGCATTAGTTTCAGAAGAAGCCAAGCAAAACAATGGCAAACAGACAAATAAAAATATTCTCATTGACTCTTCTCTATGTGAAAGCCATTCCAAGTTTGAGTAATTGGCATAAGTTCTATTTCATTGATATTAATATGTTCTGGAAGATTGATAATGGATAAAATAACTTTTGCAATATCCTCAGCACTGATAAATTTGGTATTTTCATAGACTTTATCAGCCTTTTCTTTATCCCCTTTAAATCTTACCTCGCTAAATTCTGTTTTACATAAACCAGGAGCTATATTGGTAACTTTAATATTGCTTCCACGCAAATCATTTCTTAAAGCCTTTGAAAATTGTCCAACAAAAGCCTTAGTTCCACAATACACATTGCCTCCAAAATAAGGATTAGTGGCTGCAACCGATCCTAAATTGAAAATATAGGCATTTTTTTGCTTTCTAAGTATAGGAATCACAGCTCTAGCGATGTATAAAAAACCTTTAACATTAGTATCAACCATAGTTTCGATATCTTCTAAGCTTAGGCTATCGAATTCATCTTGTCCTAGGGCAAGTCCTGCATTGTTGATTAAAATATCAATTTCTTGAAATTCTTTAGGTAAGTTTTGTATCTTTGAAAACACTTTTTCTTTTTCGCGTACATCTAAAGCGATAGTGTGTATTTTTTCTTGAAATTCTTGTTTTAAAAGTTCAAGTTTTTTTTCACGTCTAGCTATAGCTACGACTTTAAATCCTTCTTTGATTAAGGCTTTGACACAAGCTTGACCAAATCCAGCGCTAGCTCCGGTAACTAAAGCGGTTTTCATTCTAAACTCCCTCCATAAAATAAATTTTCATTTGCTTTCAATCCTAAGCTTTTAAGATAATTTGCATTTTCTTGTTTTCCTGCTGCTATAGCAAAATCAAGTGCATTAAAACCTAAATCATCAACATCATGAATATTAGCACCCTTTGCAATCAGCATTTTTAATATTTCAACATCTCCATAAGCCGCAGCATGCATTAAAACATTTTTTGAAGTATGCTCCAAAGCACAAAAGGTTATAAAATATGGGGTATTGTCGTAATTATTAGCGCTTAGAGCTAATTTTTCATTATTATTGATATATCTTTTATTAACATCAGCTCCGTGCTCTAAAAGCAAAGAAATGATATCTTTTCGATTAAATTCAATAGCATAAAATAAAGCGGTTTTGCCAAAAGCATTACTGCTATTAACATCAGCACCCTTATCTAATAAAAATTTAGTATTGTCATAATTTTCTAACGCATAAAACAAGGCATCTTCATAACCTTCATCGATTCTAGCTCCATAGCTAATCAAAAGATCAAGCATAGGTTGTCTTCTTTGATTTAAAAGTGCAGCTTGCAAACCTATAGTAAGTTCATCTTTGCTAAGATTGTTTTTAAAAAGAAAATCTTGCAAATATTCTATGGAATTATTTTTATTTGAAACTACTTTAGCTAAAGGGCTGATATCTTTGTAAATTTTTGTTTCACCCACAGCCCATTTTAAAAACTCATTTAAGGCATTGGTTGCATAATATGTATTGCTTCCTTGATCAAAACTGAAATTCTCTTGAAAATATTTTTCTAAAGGATTAATAGCTTGATTATATTCTTTCCAAAATGCTTTGTAAAGTCTAAAATTACCTATACTTTGATACGCCCAATATCTAAAATAAGATTTTAAAACATCATATCTTTTTTCTAAATTTTCAGGAGTATCTAGGCTTTTTTGATAAGATCTAGGATCAAGAGCGATTTTTAAAAGCAAAAAATCAAATTTTTGCAGCTTAGGTAGATACTCTATGCCGTTACAAGCGCTATTTTCTCCGCGAATTTCATTGGCTATTTTGTAAAGCTTTTGGGTAAAAATTTGATTTTTTAAAGAATCAGGACATTTTGAGGCTACTTTGAGATACGTAGAATTGATATCTTTTTCAAAAACTTGCGTTCTATTTTTTTTTATATAATCACAACCTATAATATCTTGCGCTACTAAATTTAATAGGCTGCAAAGTAAAATAAAAAATATTTTCAATTTTTTTCCTTTTTTTGGAAATTGATTTGATATTTTAACTCAAATAAGCTTTAAATTTAAATTAATCATTTAGATATTATAAAGATTTTAGTATAATTTGTTATGTTTCAAGTTTTTTATAAATTGCCTGTATGTTCTTTATTGTTAAAAAGTGATGGTGAATTTTTAACCGAAGTTGATTTTTGTTTCGAGGATAATTTTGAGGAAAAATCCTGTGAATTATTGGAATTTGCTACTTGGGAATTAAAAAATTATTTTTCTAAAAAATTAAAAGTTTTTAAAACTCCTTTAAAATTTCAAGGAACTAGCTTTGAAATCAAAGTTTATAAAGCTTTGATGCAAATTCCTTACGGACAAACGATTACTTACAAGGAACTTGCAGAAATTATCAACCACCCTAAAGCTTTTAGAGCCGTTGGAAATGCTAATTCTAAAAATATTATTCCTATTTTTATCCCTTGTCATAGAGTACTTGCAAAAAATAGCATGGGTGGATACAATGGCGGAATTAATATCAAGAAATTTTTACTTCAAAACGAAGGTGTGAAAATTTAAAATAGGCTTGGAAGTTGGTTTGATTGATTTTCAAATTCTTGTTCAAAATCTGCATGATTTTCTAAAATAAGACAATATTTAAAATCTTTTAAATTCTTAAGATCTGAAAGCTTATCATATGAAAAATCGCAAAATAAAGAATTTTTTACCGCCGTTTTAAAACCTTTGGTGTGTTTAAAATTTTCATTCCAATAATCAAAGGTATTTTGATTATTAACAACTATAAAAGCTTTTGTGCTTGTACCAAATTCGCAAATTTCAAATTTTTCATCAATGAAATAAATTTTAAAATCATCTATTTTATTAAAATCAAAGCTGATTTTTGTATTTTTTTCTTTTAAATAAGTCATAATTTTGGCAAAAATTTGCGCATACACAAAAGGCAAATTTAGATTTTTAAAATACAAATTATCACAAACTAAAGTGGTAAAAAAGAAACTCGATCTTGAAAGAAGGGTGAAATTAACCTCTTTTAAAATTTCAATATTGGCACAAATTTTAAGCAAATAATTTTCATCATTAAAACAAAAAATTTCTCCTTTTTTTGCTTTAATAAGCGCATCAAAATCTATAAACACATTTCCTTTTAAAACATTTAAAGAAAATGCTTTACAAATACTTAATTCATAAGATTTAAGCGATAAAAATTTACATTCTTTTTCTTCGCATAAAAAACGTAAAAGTTTCATTAGAGCAATTTCTAAATTTTCAACCTTAAGATAATAAATTTCCTTATCTTCAATAAAAAATTCATATTCAGATATAATCGCAAAAGCACCTTTATCGATTGCTTGGGCTATTTCTTTTTCATCGTTACTAAAAAAGGCAAATTCGCTTTTTAGTTCATTGAGATTTAAGGCAAATCCAGCCACGCTTAAAATACTTCCTTCATTGAGTATATTTGCGTGGATGAGTTCGCTTAGATTGCTTATATTCATCAACCTATTAATGCTCCATTGTCAATGATTTGTTCAGGAGTAATAAGAACGAGTTTGTCGTTGTGTTTTGCACTCAATATCATACCATTGCTTTCATGTCCGAAAATTTTTGCTTTTTTGAGATTGGTTAAAACGCAAACTTGTTTTCCTATTAAATCAGAAGCTTTGTAGTATTTGGCTATACCAGAGACTACTTGACGGACTTCTTTATTTTTAAGTTCAAGTTGAAATTTCAAAAGTTTTTCACTACCTTCTATATTTTGACAATCTAAAACCGTAGCGACTTTAATTTCTATTTTAGAAAAATCTTCGATTTTTATTTTTGCTTTTTCTTCTTTTTTAATTTCTTGCTTTACTTCTTGTTTGATTTCAACTTTTGGAAATAAAACTTCACAAGCTGTGGCTTTAAAATCAAATAATTCATTTTGGATAATCAGTTTTTCATAATTGATAGTTGAAATTTCAAAATTTAAAGCTTGAGAGATTTTTTTACAAGAATTTGGTAGAGCAGGGCTTAATAAAATACTAGCCCTGGCTAAAATATTTGTACAAAGTCCAATAAGTGCATTTGCTTCATCGTGTTTATTTTCTTTGATCAGATTCCAAGGTTCGTATTTACTGATAGCTAAATTTGCCACGCTTAAAGCCTTGAAAATCTCTTCTAAATAACGATTACACTGCAAATTTTCTAAATAATCTATAGCAAGTTTTAGATATTGCATTGCTTCATCAAGTTCATTTTTATAAAGATCTAAAACTTTATTTTGGGTAATTATTCCATTGTTATATTTTTGACTCATGCCTATGATGCGATTGAGTAAATTACCAAATTCATTGCTTAATTCAGCGTTGATGCGATTAATAAGCATATTTTCACTAAAATCCCCATCATTTCCAAAAGGCACTTCTCTAAGTAAGAAATATCTAAAAGCTTCTATGCCATAAGTATCTGCAATTTCTTTAGGTTTAATAACATTGCCTTTAGACTTGCTCATTTTTTCACCTTCTTTAGTCCACCAACCATGCGCACCTATGAATTTAGGTAAAGGTAATTCCACGCTCATTAAAAAAGCTGGCCAATAAATCGCATGAAAACGTAAAATATCTTTACCAACTAAATGAATATGTGCAGGCCAAAATTTTTCCTTTTGAGTCTTTAAAGAGCTAACATAAATGAAAAGCGCATCAAGCCAAACATAAATAATGTGTTTATCATCATTGATTTCTTTTGGAAGTTTAATACCCCAATCAAAACTGGTTCTTGTAATAGAGAGATCTTTTAAGCCATTTTGTATAAAATTTACAAGTTCATTTTTTTTATTTTTAGGAAGAATAGGATCTTTTTCTTCATACCATTTAAGGATTTGATTTTGGTATTTTGAAAGTTTGAAAAAATAGCTTTCTTCTTTTAAAAGTGTGGTATTTTTTCCACAATCTGGACAGCAAATTTCATTAATTAGTTGGCTTTTGGTAAAAAAACTTTCGCAAGAAATGCAGTAATGTCCTTCGTATTGATCTTTATAAATATCACCTTTTTGCCACATTTTTAAAAACATAGCTTGCACAAAGTCAATATGTGTTTGATCTGTAGTTCTAGCATAAATATCATAATTAATTTCTAACTCATCCCATAGTTTTTTAAATTCGGCACTGATTTTGTCCGTGTATTCTTTAGGTGTTGAATTTCTTTCTTTTGCAGCTTGTTCTATTTTTTGCCCGTGTTCATCAGTTCCTGTTAAAAATTTAGTTTCATGGCCTTGCAAGCGATAAAATCTAGCCATGGTGTCAGCAATAATGGTTGTATAAGCGTGTCCTAAATGAGGCACATCATTTACATAATAAATTGGAGTTGTAATATAACGCATGTTCAATTTCCTTAAAAAATTTAAAAATCAAATCCGCCTTCGGTTTTACCCTTAGACATGCTATTATAAACAGCATCAACATAGTCTTTTCGTGTTTGGCAGGTAAAAATTTCTTCGCAATTATAGCAAGAATTTAAGTTTTTTGAATTTTGACAGGATAATAAAATTTCTTTTTTATTATCCATTTCTTGTTCAAATTCATCTCTAGTTTCAGCCATTATAAATTTCCAAAAGCCTTTCTATTTCATATTTGGAGCCAAAAAAACAAGGTGTGGTTGCATGTATAGCATCAAATTCAAGATCGAGTAGGGACTGATTGCTTCCATTTGTGGTTTTTCCACCTGCTTTCTCTATAATAAAAGCCAAAGGAAAAACTTCAAAAAAAGCTCTTAATTTTCCCATAGGAGAATCTTTTGTTGCCGGATAACTAAAAATTCCGCCCCCTTTGAGTAAAATTTGATTGATATCGCTAACCATAGCTCCAGAATATCTTAAGCGATAATTTTCATCAAATAAAGTTTTGATAAATTTGGCGTGTTTTTCGTCCCAAAATTTTTGAGTTCCACCTGTAGCGTTGATTTTTCCTTTTTCGCCCATTTTTAATTCTTTAATAAAAACAAATTCGTTATTTTTATCAAGACGATATAATTTAGGCGTATCTTCGCAAATAACCATTTCTAGTCTTGCTCCATACATACTATAAATTGCTGCTTTTAAATTTTTAGCACTAGCTTTTTCTTCATAAATGCCAAAAATCGAACCTATAGCAAAATTAACATCCATAAGGCTAGAACCATCAAGCGGATCATAAGCTACAATATATTTTGCATTGTCATTGACTTTTAAAATTTCATTTTTTTCTTCACTGATAATAGCTTTAAGAGTAGAGCACTGGCTTAAAGTTTTTGTAATGATCTCATCGCTTAAGATATCAAATTTAAGTTGAGTATCACCTGTGGAATTGTGATTTTGGCTATAACTTGTATCTGGAAATTTCAAAGCGTCTGAAATTTCTAAAACGGCCTTTTGGATATAAGAAATTAATTCTTCCATTGCAACCCTCCTTTTTAGATTTTTTTTGCATTATCTAATATATATCTACAAATTTCTTTAATATTGTTTAAATCAAGCCAAATTAAATTTGGATGAATAATTTTATCATAACTTGCAATGGCTTGAGAAAATGGAAAATAACTTTCATCGATTTCTTGACAAAAAACACTAATTCGTGGCAAATCTAAACTTTTTAAACCCTCAACTAAACAAATGTCAAAATCTTGTGATAATTGTAAAGCTTGCAAAATATCTCTTTGTTTGCGAGAAAAAAAAGTTGTTCTTGTAGGACTTAAAACCATTACTTCTGCACCGGTTTGAAAAAATTTAAAACTATCTTTACCGTTAAAATCAAATTGTGCTTTATCCGCAGGATCGTGCTTGATAATAAGAACTTTTAATCCTTGATTTATAAATTCATTTGAAATTTTTGTGATAAGAGTTGTTTTTCCGGAATTGGATGGGCCACTAAAGGCCATAATTAATTTTTCCATATTTTTTTTTCATTTTCCTAAAAATTAAAATCAAATTATAATATTTTAAACCAAAAAATAGAGTTAAAAGGTTAAAATTATAAAAAATATTTATGATTAGGTTAGAGTATGAGAATTTCTTTTTTGTTATCAAGTGTTTTATTTTTTAGTGCGTGTTCTATGAAAGATCCTGCTATTGTGGATACAAATTTAAAAACCCAAACTCTTATGTTTTCTCAAAAATACAAAATAACACAAAATAATCTTAGTGCCATTGTTACAATGTCTTATTTAAATCCTGTTTTAGATCATGCTAGTGATGATGATATTTTTGCTTTTACGCTCACGCCTGATTCTTTTAAGATAGATAAATTAGAGATTTTTTTAAATAACAAGAAAGCTAGGGCGCGAGAACTTGATCCATCTTTTTTGAAATATTTATTGCAAAATAATTATACAAAGTATCTAGAGGTAACACTTCCAAGTATAAAGATGGAAAATTTTATTAAGGCTAGGATTTGTTTAAATCACCTGCCTTGTTTTGAATTAAATTTTCAAAAATATCCGAAATCTTTATACTATCGTTCAGAAGATGTCGATACACAATATAATTAGCCAAGACTTTTTTTCCATAAATTCGGCTTTCTTGATAAGGAATTAATTCCATAGATAAAAAAGGCTCATATTTTCCATTTTTAAACATATCATCTCTAACCAATAATCTTTTAACGAACCCTATGCCACCATTGTAAGCATAAGCGATAAATAAGGGAGATTTTAATCTTTTTTCCAAATACTCTAAATGATGATTTCCAAAATAATAAGCAATTTCAGGTTTAAACATAAAATCTTGATCAAAATTTGGAATTTTTAGTTCTTTTTCTCCAATATGATTAGCCAAAAAAGGCATAAATTGCATCATGCCTAAAGCATAAGAAACCGAAATGGCTGTAGGAATAAATCTGCTTTCTTGTCTGGCAATGGCTAAAATCAAAGCTTGTCTAGGAATATCATAATCTTTGATGTATTGATAATAGGGTGTAATGAAATAATGTTTTTTAAATTTAGATTTTCGTTCTAAAATATAAGCATAAATGGGCAAAGTTTCTTCTGTATCAAATATTTTAGCTAACTCATCTAACTTTGTAGCATTGGCTTCAAGTATAGTTTTGTTAAGTTTTTGCCATGCAAATGGATCTTGCATGTTAAAATTATTTTTTTCCTTATCAACTTTGATAGTTTCTATTTTTGGAAAAGCAGAATGTGTTAATTCTTTAGCATAAAGACTATAGATATTCAAAGAATTACTTTGAGCGAGCATTTGTAAATCTTTTTCATCTTTTTTAATTAGCCACATCCAAAAAATAGCATTATCTCTGCCACTTCTGCTTTTAAAAGTTTGTGCAGCTTGTTTGAAAAACTCATAAGCTATATGATCTTTATCATAGGTTAGGGCATTCACACCTAGATAAAATGCTGTATATTCTTTTGTGTTTTTCGGATTGGTTTGTAAAAGAGAATATCTAAATTTTGGATATTGTTTTTGGATGATGATGGTTTGGGCAAAGTTGTTAAAATCATTATAATTTGAAATTTGATTCACAAAACTTGCATTTAAATCACAATCTCCATGATCGGCTTTTAGGTATTTATAGAGTTTAAAAAAGCCATTTATATCGTCTTTTTCTTCCATGTATTTCATAGGTTTATTGGAATTAAAAGCAAGAAGTAAATTTGCTAAATCAGGCCTTTTAGAATCCAATTTCTTTGCCAATACCTCTCTATCTTTATCGCTTAAGCTTGCTATAAAAGAAATTGAATTTAAACGCACGCTTTGACAAGTTAAATTTGCATCTAAAATGGTATTGTTTGTATAAGTATAGCATTGTATATATTTTGGATTGATATAAGGTTTAATAGGGATAATTTTTTCAAGTTCTGTTTTTATTTTACCTACATAGCGAAAAATATGCGATTTTAAATTTTCAACTTCTTTTTTATGTAAGGTTTTTTTCTCTAAAAGTCTATAGATATAATAATCTTTAGCTAAAGAATTATCTTGTTTTTTTAAAGTTTCTAAGTCATATTCTAAGGCATTAAGATATATAAAACCTAAAAGCAATAAGCATATTTTTTTCACAAAAGGCTCCTTAAAATACTATCAAGGAAAAAGCTGAGAAATTGTAATACTAAGAGTATAATTAAAGGAGCTAGGTCAATATTTCCTATGCGTGTTGGAATTTTTCTTACCAAAGCATAAGCAGGGTAGCTAAGCTTATATAAAATTTGAACGATAGGATTGTATGGATCAGGATTAACCCAGCTTAAAAGTGCCGTAATAACAATAATCCAAGTGTAAATATTAATAACAATGTGTAAAACTTGAAAAATAGCATAAATAAAAGAATCAATAACCATAATTTACATCCTTGCTAATTCATGTATGAAATTTTTTATATGCGGATAAAGATCGCTAAGTTCTGGTCCGTGAATATTTCCTGTTAAAATTATCCTTAAAGGCATAAAGAAATTTTTACCTTTTAAACCGCTTTTTTGCAAAAGATAGTTTTTAAAATCATCATAATTTTCAAAAAGTTCTACATTATTTAGAATTTCTTTTAAAATTTTGCACTCTTTTTCAAATTCAAGATAATCTTTAGGGCTAAAAATAGCATAAATTTTTTCTTTTAACTCATTGATAGTACTTGCTTCTTGGGTGTAAAATTTTGCCAAATTAGCTAGATCTCTTTTAGAGTTTAAAATTTCATTAAGTTTTGAATTTTCTAGTAATTTTATATGTTCTCGGTTGATTTGTAAAAGTTTTTTTAGATCAAATCTCGCAGGAGATTTTGAAATTTTATTGATATCAAACCAAGAAATAGCTTCTTCTATGGTGAAAATTTCACAAGGAGTTTTATTTCCTAAGATAAGGAGATAATTAGCGATCGCGCTTGGCAATATCCCTTGATCAAGTAGCCATTTTACAGAAGAATGCGCTTCTCTTTTGCTCATTTTAACACCTTGTTCATTAAGAATAATTGGCAAATGCGCATAACTTATTTTTTGCTCATAACCTAAACTTTGACGGATATGCTCTTGTTTAGGCGTATTGGAAACATGATCTTCCCCGCGTATAATACAAGTGATATTTTCAAGCATGTCATCCACAGCACAAGCAAAATTATAAGTAGGGGTTTTATCTGTTCTCATGATAACAAAAGAATCAATATTATCAGGCTCAAAACTAAGCTTTCCTTTGATAAGATCTGAAAATTCTATCGTTTCATTAGGTTTTTTAAGGCGGATAACAAAAGGTTTTTCACATTCTAAAACATCAATGTCTGCTAATTTTTCACAAGTTCCATCATATCGATAAGGTTTTCCTTGCTGTTTTGCTAGTTCTTTTTTTTCTTCCAATTCTTTTTCTGTGCAAAAACAAGCAAAAGCTTTTTTTTCGCTAACAAGCCTTAAAGCCATTTGTCGATGAAATTTTAAATTCTCACTTTGCACATAGTATTCTTGCCAAGAAATTCCAAAAAGACTTAAAATTTCTTTTATTTCTTCCTCTTTTCCTTCTATATTTCTTGCTTTATCAGTATCTTCTATGCGTAAGACAAAATGAGTGTTTTTTTGTTTAGCGCAGATGCAATTAAACAAAGCCACGCGTAAATTTCCTATATGCATATCTCCTGTTGGAGAAGGGGCAAAACGATACATTGTAAAACCTTATATTTTGGATTTTCAAAAAACAAATTATAACAAATAATTTTATACAGATATTTAATATTTACTTGATATAATTACTTTTATGATGTATTTGCTTTTATCTTTTATTATTTTAGTTATATTTGGTTTGGTTAATTTATATGTTTATAAGCATTTGATTAAAAAATTTTTACTTTTTAAGTATTTTCAAAAAATTTTTGCATTAGCTTTTTTTGTGCTTTTTTTAGCTCAAATTATTTTTTTGATCTTAAGAAGAGATGATTATCTAAACGATACATGGTATGAAATTTTATCCATGACTTATGCTCCAAGTTATTGTCTTTTTTTTGTTACTTTAGTACTTGATTTTTTTAGACTTTTTTTAATTCTTTTGGGGAGAGCTTATAAAAAGATTAATATTTTTATTCGTTTGATTTTTGAAATTATTGTTATTTGTATTTCTGTATTTTTAATTTATATGGGTATTTGCAATGCTTTAAGAATTCCTGAAATCAATACTTTAAACTTAAAAATCAGTGGCTTAAAAAAAGATCTAAAAATAGCTGTTTTAACAGATATGCATTTAGGTAAAAATTTACATGAAAAATTTCTAGATCAAGTGATTAATAAAGTCAATTTGCAAAAACCAGATATGATTTTTATCATCGGCGATTTAATAGATGCAAATTCTAAAGATTTAGAGCCTTATATTTCAAAATTAAATAATTTTAAATCCACTTATGGAACTTTTTATACTGTGGGAAATCATGAGTATTACCATGGAATCAATCATGTTTTAGACTTGCTTAAAACTCATACAAAAATGAAAATTTTGCTCAATCAAAATGAAGATCTAGGTTTTATCAATGTTGCCGGTTTAGCAGATCTAGCCGGAATAAGCAAGGGGTTATATGCTCCTAATTTAGCAAGGATTAAAGCGGATTTAAATACATCAAAACCAAGTATTTTGCTAACACATCAGCCAAAAGCAGCTTTGCTTTATGATTTGAGTGCTTTCGATTTGATTTTGAGCGGACATACCCACGGGGGACAAATTTTTCCTTTTATGTTTTTGGTTAAACTTCAGCAAGGTTTTGTTTATGGGCTTTATAATTTAAGCGCAAAAACAAAATTATATGTTAGCAGCGGAGCGGGTTTTTGGGGTCCAAGTCTTAGGGTTTTTGCTCCGAGTGAAATTATTATTTTAAATCTTAAAGGAGACTTGTAATGAATTTTTCAAGAGAAAGTTCTAAACTTTTTGGTCTTATAGCTCAATTTAAATTTCCAAAAATCATTCAAAAAAAAATCAATCAATGGTATGTGAATTATTTTAAAATCGATATGAGTGAATTTGATGATGTTTTAGAATATAAAAGTTTAAATGAGCTTTTTACAAGAACTATGAAAATTCCACGTGCTATAGATGAAGGTTTTATAAGTCCTAGTGATGGAAAAATTTTGCAATGTGGAAGCACTTTTTTAGCTGATGAAGAATATTTCGCTTTTTCTATTAAAGGGTGTACTTATAGTGTTGTAGAACTTTTAAAAGATAGTTTTGAACCTCATGAATTAGAAAAAGGATTAGATTATATCAATATTTATCTTTCTCCAAGAGATTATCATCGTTATCACAGTCCTTGTGATATGCAAATTTTAAGTGCGACTTATACAAGAGGAGCACTTTATAGTGTCAATGAAAAGCATTTAAAGTCTATTAGCAATCTTTATACTAAAAATGAAAGAGTAAGTTTAAAATGTCAAAATGAAAAAGGTATTTTTTGGCTTGTTTTTATAGGCGCGCAAAATGTTGGAAAAATGTGTTTTAATTTTGATGATAGCATTAAAACTAATGCTAAATTTTCTTATAGCTTTACGAAAAAGTATGAGAATTTAAGAGTAAAAAAAGCCGAAGAACTTGGGTATTTTGAATTGGGTTCTACTATAGTGTTGATTGCTCAAAAAGGCATATGGAATAAAAAAATAAAAATAGGGCAAAAAATCAAATTTGGAGAGAGTATTTCTGATTAATTTTTAGGAGTTTTATTTGCCATTTGATAGATAAAGGCAAAAACTTCAGCCACTGCTTTATACATATTTGGCGGGATTTCATCTCCAAGATCAAGTTTACTTAAAATTTCGATTAAATCCTCATCTTCTTTTATGGGTACTCCATGTTCTTTAGCTAGAGAAATGATTTTAGCAGCACTTTCTCCTTTGCCGCTTGCAAGAACTTTTGGTGCAGAATGTTTTTCTTTTTGATAGCCTAAGGCTACAGCCTTTTTGATGGATTTTTTAATCTTACTCATACTGTTTTATCCATACCCATTTCAAGATCTAAATTCTTTATATCCCTGCTATCAAATTTGCTTCTTATGATATCACCTACAAAGAAATTAGCGCTTAAAAGTCCTGCTTTGTTGATATTTTTTTTAAGCTCATGAGCATTTTCATAAATCGTTTTTCTAAATTCTTTATTTTCAGCCATGATGTTTATATCTATATATTTTTCATGGTTTAAAGAAATTAAAATTTCCAAATCACCAAGTTTAGCAAATTCGAGTTTTATTTGGGCAAAGAATTTATCTTTTTTACCTCTTCTAAACATAATTTTAGAATCATTAAGATCTTCCCAAGAGAAAGGCAAATAGGTATTAATAGAATCATTTGCTAAGGAAATAAGCTGATTGATTTCAATTTGAGCCAAAAGCCTATTGGTTTGATTATAAACAGCTTCATTACCTTCATTTTTGGCTAAATTTGAAATTTGCAAAAGAGTGGATTTGATATCATGATGTAAAGATTCTGCCACATCTTGATCTGTTTTTGGCTTGATTTGGGCTAAATCCTTTATAGATAAATCAAGTTTGCGTTCTAAATTTTTTATTTCAGCTTGATTGGTTTTTGTACGTTGAACATGAGGTTCTAATTCCCTTAAGCTTTCATTGAGTCTTCTTGAAAGATTACCAAGATCCTTGCTTAGATTTTGCACTTGATCTAGATCTAAATTTTCTACCACAAAGGCTAAATTTTTGACATTATTTTGCTTGTTAAAAATTTCTTGATTTCTAAAAAGATTTTCTTGATTTTGTGTGTTATTTTGAGGTATTTTTTGCATATTGTTTTCATTTTTGGTTTCAAAAAATTTAGCATTTTCTTTAGGAGTGTTTTTTACATTTTCTTGATTTGAGTTATTTTTATTTTTATCTTGAAAATTTTCTATTTCTTTTTCATCTTCTTTGTTTGTTTTTTGATCATTTAAATGATCATTTTCTTGATCATGATCTTTTGTTTTATGTTCTAATTCGTTATCTTGTACTTGTTTTACTTCGTGAGAATTTTCATTTTTAGTTTCATTTTTATCTGAAATAAGGTTTTTTAAAATATCATCTTCATCATGATTGGGCATCTTTAAATTTGATTTTTCTAAAATATTTTTTAAGGTATTTTCTAATTTTTCAAAGGCTTTGGCTGTATTTTTTAATATATTTGTATCTTGAATCATTATATTTTCTGGCTTGTTTAAAGCTTTGAAAAAATCATTTTTTAATTCTTTTATATCTTTTGAAATTTTATAAGCGATATCAATGATTTTATTTTGAGCTAAGCTAGGGTTCTTTGTGATGTAATTTTTAAAATTTTCTATTTTAGAGCCTAATTTAAGAAGAGCTTTGAAAGAGCTTTGATTTAAAATTTGCGTATTTTCCTTTTTACTGGTTTGTAATATGTTTTTAAGTTCTTTTAGGGTTTCTTTTGGGCTTAAATTTGCAGCAGCCAATTGAGCAATTTGGGCACTAAGTTTTTCATTACTTAAGCCTTTTATTGTACTCAAAAGAGAATAAAAACTTTTAGGCAGGTTTTCTTCATTTAAAGCATCTTTTAATTTTGCTTCAAAAAATACACCTGAATTTTTAAATAATGGAGCTAGATTATTATTTTTAATTTCGCTTGCTGGTTTTAAAATTTGATTTAATTTATCTAAAACTTGAGAAAAAACATCATCTTTAGCAAGCTCAGTGCTTAATGTTTTTAATTCATTGGCAAAATTGGGAGCTAGGTTTAAATTTTTACTTTGTTTAAGTACAGGTGAATCAGGATTTTTTTGAGAATTGATTTGTTCTAAAAGCTTATTAACAAGTTCTTTAAGTTTTGTACTAGTTTCGTTTTGTATAAGCTTAGTAATAATCTCTTCATTGCTTGCATCTTTATCTAGCCCTAAATTTTGTTTTAAGGCATTAGAAAGTGCTTCTTTTGGATTTTCTTTAGAATTTACCTTATCTTTTGTTGGAGTATTATCTAGCTTGATATCATTTTTTTGTGCGTTAGCAATTTGACTTGTAAGCTGAGTATTAATCATCTAACATCACCATATTTCCAGGCTTTTTACTGAATTTTTTACTTAGGATATTAGGTCTATTGATAGTAAAAAGTATTAAAAATCCAAGCAAAGAAATGTAAAACCAAGTAAAACCCTTTGTGTCAAAATATTGCATCAAAAGACCCAAAATCAAAGGCCCAAATAAAGATCCTAAAGAATAACAAAAAAGAACGCCGCGTCCTAATTCTACGCCTTTATTTTTGATCACCAAAACATCATTAGCTCTAGCAAGTGCCAAAGCATAGAGGCAAAAAATTCCCATACCTAGCAAAAAAGATAAACAATATTGAACATACAAACAAGGTTTAAAAAAAACAAAGACAAGCATAGTGAGAAAACCTATGCTTGCACAAGTAATAATGGCAAATTTTCTACCTAGTTTATCTGAGATAGTTCCCATGATAGTTTGAGCAAAAAAGCCACCTAAAATTCCACAAAAAGTAAAATAAGACACAGCTTGATTATCAAATTTTTGCAAAAGTATAAATAAAGGAGCCATTGAAAAAAAGCCATTTATAAGCATTCCAGCTATAAAACTAGTGATGATAGCCAAAGGCGCGATATCAAAAACTTTTGGTACGGAAATAGGGCTTGATGTGGGCAAAAGAGGTTCTTTTATCTTGATCAAATTTAGTGGCAACGAAGAAAATAAAATCAAAGCGGCACTTAAAATAAAAACATTATGCCTACTTAGATCAAGAGCAATGATCAAAGTTCCTATGCCAAAAGAAAGATAAAATACTATTTCATAAAATCCTAGTATTCTTGAACGTATAGCGTTTTTGCTTTTTTCATTGAGCCAAGATTCTATTACCATTAAAAAGCCATAATAGCAAATGCCTATTAAAAATCTTAAAACAGCCCAAAAGATGAGATTATTGCTAATAGTATGCAACATAGCTGAAATTCCAAAAATAGCACCAAATAAGCCAAAAGATCGTATATGGCCTATTTTTGAAATAATTTTATGCGCGCTTATAGTCCCAATAAGCCCACCGATAAAAAAACAAGAGCTGATAATCCCTACGACCAAAGGACCTTCTCCTCTTTCTTTAAGAACAACGCCGATTGAAGTAACAATCAAAGCATTACCAGCAAATAAAAAAGCCATACTGGCAAAAAGTGCTGTCATTGATTTAATAATTTTTTTTGGACTCATATCTTACATACGCAATAAAAATAAAAATACAAATAAGCAAGCTTGAAATTCCACACAAATAGCCAACAATGTGAAGTATTCCTTGTCTGTGTAAAAATAAAAAACCCGCAACTAAAACCACATAAGCAAAAATTTTTAATAAATTAAAAAATGCTGCAAAAAAATACACTTTATTTTTTATACTAAATTCTAAATCGTCTTTTAGAATTGTAAATTTTATATTTTTAGGCAGACTTTTCACTTTTTTGAGAGAAAATAAAAATAAATTTTGATTGATTTTGTATTTTCTTGCTTGAGAATAGATCATTTTTTTGTAGCTAAGATAAGAAGTTATAATAACCAGCAAAATACTAAAAAACGCTATTTCAAAGCTAAAAAATATATTTAGATTAAAAGGGTTTAAAAATAAAAAAGATAAAAAAAATATAATATGAATTAAAAATATAATCACAGCAAATGCTTTTTTATATTGCATTATTTATTTTTCTCTTTTTTGGATAATTTCTTTTACTAATTCATCACGTTTTGCAAATTCCTCATAGCTTTTCACTTGTTTTTTATAGGCTTTATAAACGTTGAGTATTGCACCAGAAATTCCCCAAAAAACCCCAAGCCAAAATAGCCAAGGATAGGGAGTAAATTTTTTGAGTAAATATCCAATACCAATACCAATTAAAACAGCAATAACCATAGAAATTCCAAGGCTTAAGCCATCGGCAGCTTCTATGGTTTTGTGGATGATTTTTTTTCTGTTCATAGGTGCTTAAAGCTTTCTTTTACTGCTTCTAAGGTGATGTCGATCATTTTATTATTCATTTTAGAGCAAATAAAACCCGTTTCAAATTGAGAAGGAGCAAGATAAATTCCATTTTTAAGCATTTTTTGGTGGAATTTTGAAAAAAGTTTAAGATCTGATTTTAAAGCATCTTGATAATTTTCAACCGGCTTTTCTGTGAAAAAATAACCAAACATAGAGCCAACATAGCAAGTTTGCAAAGGAATTCCCTTTTCAGAAGCTAATTTTTTCATACCATGGGTTAATTTTTTAGCCAACTTAGCTAATTTTTCATAAAGATCTTTTTTCTTTTTTGCCTTAGAAATGCTAGCAATTCCTGCTGCCATAGCCAAAGGATTTCCGCTTAAAGTTCCAGCTTGATAAACCCCACCTAAAGGACTTAAAATATCCATAATTTCAGCTCTAGCCGCAAAAGCTGCTGCTGGTAATCCACCACCAATAACCTTTCCAAAAGTGACAATATCAGCTTTAATATGATTCACCCCATAAGATCCAAGATATGAAGCTCTATAACCACTCATAACTTCATCAAAAATAAGTAAAGTTTGATTTGCTTTGCAAATTTGCACCAACTCTTCTAAAAATTCTTGTTTAGCCGGTACTAAGCCCATATTTCCAGCTATAGGTTCTATGATAACACAAGCGATATCTTGATGTTGTTTAAAAAGTTCTTTGACGCTTTGAATGTCATTGTATTTTGCAACTAAAGTAAATTGCGCGATTTCATTTAACACCCCTAAAGAACTTGGAGTATTAAAGGTAGCAGCGCCACTTCCAGCACTCACTAGTAAAGAATCCGAATGTCCGTGATAACACCCTTCAAATTTTAATATTTTATCTTTTTTTGTAAATCCACGTGCAAGGCGAATCGCACTCATTGTTGCTTCTGTTCCGCTATTGACAAAACGGATTTTATCTAAATGTGGAAAATCTGATAAAACCAAATTTGCAAGTTCAGTTTCTAATAAAGTAGGGGCTCCAAAACTTGATCCCTTTTTAAGAGCATTTTGACAAGCCTTTTGAATATCTTTATCGCAATGACCAAAAAGCAAAGGTCCCCAACTTTGCACATAGTCAATATAAGATTTTCCCTCAATGTCAACAATATAAGCACCCTTACCATGATCGATAAATCTAGGCTCACTTTCTACATTACTAAAGGCTCTAACTGGTGAATTTACACCGCCTGCTATGATTTTACATGCTTGTTCAAAAGCTTTTTTATTTGTCATTTTTCACTCCTTTGGTGTTTATGGATTGTTGTTTTTTATTTTTATTAAATTGGCTAATGTAATTATACAAGCTTATAATTTCTTCATTGGTTAATGAATAATTTGGCATAATGGATTTAGCGTTTTTAATTTGGTTGAGTGAGTTTTTAAATTTTTCAAAACTAAGGTTTTGAATGCTTGGAATTTTATAAGGCGTTTTAATCCCTTTTTTTAGATAATATCCTAAAATTTGCTCACTTCCGTCATTTCCATGACATTTTTTACAACTGATTCCTCTAGGATTTTCATAAAGCATTTTAGCGTATTCTCTTGGGGTGATAAAATCAGAACCAAAAAGAGTGAGGGTTGTGAATAAAAACGTTATAAGAATTTTCAAAATTTAACCTTGCTAATGAAATTTTAATATGATACAATTTTTACTTTAAAAAAGTAATAAAATTTTATAAAGGAAAGTAATGATTTTGCTTGACGGTAAAGCCTTAAGTTTGAAAATCAAAGAAGAGCTTAAAGAAAAAAATCAAATGCTTAAGGAACAGGGTGCGCAAGCTTGTCTTGCTGTGATTTTGGTTGGCAACAATCCTGCAAGTCAAACTTATGTTAATTCCAAAGCTAAAGCTTGTGAAGCATGTGGAATTAAGTCTTTGGTATATCATCTTGATGAAAATACAACCCAAAATGAACTTTTAGCACTCATTAATACTTTAAATTACGATGATAGTGTGCATGGAATTTTAGTGCAGCTACCTTTACCAAGTCATATTAATAAAAATTTAATTTTAGAAAGCATCATAAGCAGTAAAGATGTGGATGGTTTTCATCCTATCAATGTAGGATATTTAAATTTAGGCTTAGAAAGTGGATTTTTACCTTGCACTCCGCTTGGGATTATGAGGCTTTTAAAATCTTATGAAATCAATTTAGAAGGTTTAGATATAGTTATTATAGGAGAATCAAATATAGTCGGACGCCCTATGGCCACGATGTTTTTAAATGCTGGTGCGACGGTGAGTATTTGTCATATCAAAACAAAAGATTTAAAAATATACACTCAAAAAGCTGATTTAATTGTGGTAGCGGCTGGGTGTGTGAATTTATTACGTTCTGATATGATAAAAGAAGGAGTGATTATTGTAGATGTTGGGATCAATCGCCTTGATGATGGTAGAATAGTAGGTGATGTTGATTTTGAAAATGTTTCAAAAAAAGCAAGTTTTATCACCCCAGTTCCTGGAGGAGTTGGGCCAATGACTATTGCTATGCTTTTAGAAAATACGGTAAGATCGGCCAAAAATAGATTAAAATAGGAAAATTCATGATTTTTTTTAAAAAACTTTATAGATTTTGTCAGTCTTGGACTGGGACGGTTATTATTGTTCTTTTGGTTATGTTTTTCTTTATGCAGGCTTTTGTAATTCCTAGTGGTTCTATGAAAAATACCTTATTGATACATGATTTTTTATTTGTGAAAAAATTCAGTTATGGTATCCCAACTCCGCATATTCCTTGGTTAGAAATTCCTGTTTTGCCAGATTTTAACAAAAATGGTCATTTAATCGCAGGATCAGGGCCAAAAAGAGGAGATATAGTGGTTTTTAGATATCCTAGAAATACAAAACAGCATTTTGTCAAACGTTGTGTTGGAGTAGGGGGGGATAAGATAGTTTATGCAAATAAAGCCCTTTATGTAAGAATGCACGAGGGCGATGAATTTATGCGTTCTCATTATCCCAAAGATTTGGTTAAGCTTGGCGAGGAAATTTATGTTAAAGAACCTTATAAAGAAAAAGGAATTCATTACGATCCAAAAAAAGATATAGAAAGTGATATATTGGCACATTTTGCCATAAATGATTTTGCTATGTCACCAACTTATTTTAAAGAACTTGGAGATCAAGTAGGCTTTAGCGGTGGAAATGCTTATGTTTTTGAAGTCCCTAAAGATGAATATTTTATGATGGGGGATAATAGAGACTATTCTTATGACAGTCGTTTTTGGGGAAGTGTTCCTTATAAATTTATAGAAGGAGAGCCTTGGTTTGTGTATTTTTCTTGGGATGATAATAAAGACATTGTTAGATGGGAAAGAATAGGAAGAAGTGTTGAGACTTTAGAAAATAACGATGCTTATATTCACAATTATGATGAAAATGACACTTTAGGTTAAACAATAAATTGAAAATTTCTAAAGAAATTTTCAATACCTTTACTCTGCAATAAAAATTCAAAAATTTGTATCTTTGTTAAAATTAAAAATTATTCTTAAAAACGTTTTTTGTTTTGAGTGCAAATATTTAAGCATTATAATATAATTTTGATTATAGGTAATTAGATTACAATACAAATTAAAAGTTATTCTAAATGATCTTTGTAAATTTCTTTATTTTTATATAAAATATATTTTAAGTCAAATTTAGTATATTGATTACATTGCCTTTTTAGTTGTTTTTATGTTACTCGTAATTGTTTTTTAATAACATGCTAAAATAATAAATTTTATTTATTCAAATTATAAAAAAAATTAATTTTATAATTTTAATTATTTTTTGCTATAATTTCAATTATCTTTAAATAATAAAATATTTAAAGATATGAACATCTTTCAAAGAGTAAGTTTAAAGCTAAATTAGTTTCCTTGACTTCATCTTTCACTCTTTTAGCTTTAGATTAATCATTCTAAATTAAAGTTTGGTTTTTTAGCAATATTGTTTTTTAGCAATATTGCTAATTCTTTATTTAAAAATAATCATATTTTTTTAATTGTTAAAAAATAGGATATAGGATAAATTATATTAAATTTCAAGAAAGAATCGAAGTGGAGCGGGAAACGAGATTCGAACTCGCGACCCCAACCTTGGCAAGGTTGTGCTCTACCCCTGAGCTATTCCCGCAAGTAAAAGCGAAATTGTAATAAATTTTTTATTCTTTGTCAAGAATTAGAGCTTTAAAAGCTGTATTTGATCTCCTTTTTGATAAATTTCTACATCCTCTTCGCTTATGAGTAAGAATTCGCTACTAATTAAAGGCAGTATCATGCCTGATCCAAATTGATTGTTATTAAAAGGTATGAAAAATTCATCTTCTAAATTTCCTAAAATGAAATTATTTCTTCCTTTTTTAATTTTTAGATCAGTTCCCATTTTAGCACTAATCTTACAAGATTTATGAGAGGCATTACAAAGTAAATCAATAATTTTTCTAGCAAAAATAAAACAAGAAAGATAAGCCGCCATAGGATTTCCTGGTAAAACTAAGGCCAATTGTTTATCTTTTTTGTAAAGTTTAGTAGGACGAGCAGGGCGCGCTTTTACACCCTTAAAAATAGTCTCATAATTTAACTCATCAAAAACTTTTTCTAAAAAATCAGCTTCACCCACACTTGCACCACCAGAAGTGATTAAAAGATCAAAATTTGTTTTTAAAAGAGTATCTTTAACTATATTAAAATCATCTTTTATGATTCCAAGGTATTGAATTTCACAATGATTTAGCATAGTTATTAGTGGCAATGCATTAGCATTGTAAATGTTTTCTTCGTCGCAAATTTGCCAAGGTTCTTTAAGCTCATTGCCACTTGAGAAAATGCCTACGCGAATTTTTCTTACAACTTCAATTTTATAAATTCCTTGAGAGGCGAGTAGGGCAATATGTCTTGAATTTAATCTTGTTCCTTTTTTGAGTAAAAATTCACTTTTTTTTAATTCTTCACCCTTTAAACGCCTTGCGTTAAATTGCTTAGGAATTTTTTTGACAATAAGCTTACCATTTTCTAAATACTCATCCTCGATCATTAAAATCGTATCAGCATTTTTTGGCATTTTTGCTCCAGTCATAATCTTATAGCATTCATTTTTGCCAATTTTATAAGTTTGATTATCTCCTGCAAAAATAACACCTTTTATACTTAAAGCTTCTTTTAAATCTGCATAATTAAAAGCATAACCATCTAATGCCGCATTATCAAAACTGGGTAAATTTTTTTGCGCATAAAGATCTTTTGCTAAGATGCGATTTTTTGCATTTTCTAGACTGATGATTTCAATTTCTTCTAAAGGCGTAATTTCTTTTTCTAAATCTTTTAAGGTTTCAAAAAGATTTTTCATTCCTCAAGCCTTGTGATTTTAGCTCCTAGGGCTTTAAATTTATTTTCTAAATTTTCATAACCTCTATCCAAATGATAAATTCGATGCACTCTGCTTGTGCCTTTAGCAGCAAGAGCAGCAAGTATAAGCGCTGAAGAAGCGCGTAAATCTGTAGCCATAACATCAGCTGCATTAAGTTCTTTGCCACCAACTATGGTTGCAATGTGTCCATTAAGTTTAATATCTGCTCCCATTCTTAAAAGCTCACTTACATGCATAAAACGATTTTCAAAAAGTCTTTCATCGATGATACTTGTTCCTTCTGCTTTTAAAGCCAAAGCCATAAATTGCGCTTGCATATCAGTTGGAAAGCCTGGATATTCGCTGGTTAAAATTTCTATAGGCTCTATTTTTTTAGCTGGAAATAGGGTAATATTATCATTTTCTATTAAAGTTTTAAAACCCATTTGATCGAGTTTTGCTAAAACAGCTCCTAGATGTTCTGTATTGACTTTTTTAAGTTTGATTTGTGAATTGGTGATGGCTCCTGCACAAAGATAAGTTCCTGCTTCGATTCTATCTGGAATCACACTAAATTCTTTGAAATTTAAAAGCTCACCATCTGTACCATAAATTTCAAGTTCATTACTTCCTATACCTTTAATATCAAGTCCCGCATCGGCCAATATTTCGCAAAGTTGCACGACTTCTGGCTCTTTAGCTACATTTAAAAGCTTAGTTTTTCCTTTAGCTAAAGCTGCAGCCATGATGATATTTTCACTGCCTGTAACAGTGATCTTATCAAAAAGAATTTCAGTCCCTTTAAGTTTTCCATTCGCAATTACATAGCCTTGTTTAATTTCTATATTTGCACCCATTTTTTCTAAAGCACTTAAATGCAAATCAATAGGTCTTTGACCTATAGCACAACCTCCAGGCAATGAAACTTCACAATGCCCAAAGCGTGAAAGTAGTGGACCTAACGTGAGTATAGAAGCACGCATTTTACGCACGATATCATATTTGGCAATAGTTTGATTAAGCATGGTTGTGTTTATAATTGCGATATTGTTTTCAAAATTTGTTTTTGCGCCTAAATTTTCAATCAAGGATATTAAGGTTTTAATATCTGCTACATTAGGAACATTGGACATTTTAACTTCATTTTTAGCAAGTATAGTAGACGCGATTAAGGGTAGAGCGGCATTTTTAGCACCGCTGATTTGAACTTCACCTTCTAAAGAATCAACACCTTCAATTTCTAAAAAAGTCATATTTTTCCTTAAAAAATAAAATGCCTTATTATAGCATTCTTAAACTTTTGGAAAAATTATTTATTTTTGTTGATTTTAAAGCTCTTGAATTTGTACCTGAATAGTTGCAGATTGACTAATTATGACTTTGAAAACTTGCAAGTTGATTTTTATCAGCATTGGCTATTTTTCCAGTAAGTTCTGTTATTTTTGCTTGTATTTGGGCTAACTTTTACATCAATTGCGCAAGCTTATCTGCATTATCATCTTGAGAATTCGATTCATTGGAATTTTGATTATCTTTAGATTGTAATTGCTTACTGGATTTTTCTTTCGCCTCTTAAAATGGTAACTTTAATAGCAAATTATCTTTAATTTTAACTATTTTCTCTATCTGAATTTATCTTAGTGTATTGATTTAAGCCGCTTAAAGTATTATTGATTTGCATAATTTTAATAGCCTTAAATATTGTCATTTTCTAGCATTTCTTATGTTAAAATCAATGAATTTTCATAAAATTACGTAGTATTTTTTTACCCTGTTGGCTTAAAATGGCTTCAGGATGGAATTGAATCCCATAAATATCATATTTTTTATGCTTAATTGCCATGATAATGTCTTGAGAATTTTTGGCTAAAATTTTACATTTTCTAGGCATTTTACTTATATGTAAAGAATGATATAAACAAATTTTAATATCTTTTTTTACACCTTTAAAAAGTGGATCTTTTTTAAAGACAAGGGTCGAAGTTTTACCATGAGTTGGATTTTCCATTTTACTAACTTCACCTTTAAAGGCTTTGGCTATACATTGATGTCCTAGGCAAATTCCTAAAATTTTTTTACTTTTTTTAAAGTACTTTATAGCTTTAAGACTTAGTTTGGATTCTTCTGGAGAATTTGGACCTGGAGAGATGATTAGATGTGTAAAATCAAATCGGCTTAAATCTTTTGCTTTTTTAAATTCGTCATTTTTGATAACTTTGCATTGATATCCTAATTCTTTTAAATAAAAAATAATGGTGTAGCTAAAAGAATCGTAATTATCTATAAATAAAATTTTTTTCATTGTAAATGAACCTTTTTTAGGCCTCTAACGGAATTAATACAATAAATTTCATCCGCCTCTATCAAATCTTTTTCATAAAGATTTTTTTCTTGCACATAGCCTAATTGCACCAAAAAAGAGCGGTAAATTCCATTTAATAAGCCACTATTTAAAGGTGGCGTATAAAATTTACCATTTTTATTTATAAGTATATTGCTTCTTGAACCTTCACAAAGTTCATTTTTTTCATTAAAAAACGCTATATCATAACATGAATTATTTTTCCACAATGAAGCCTTATCTTCGTATAATTTTCTTATAGAACTTTTATGGTATAAAAAATCGCTTTTTGAGTTTAATTTTTCCTTGCTTAAAAGTAGGGTATTACCTGTATTATCTTTTATATGATGATAAGAAATATGGTAATTTCCATTTTTTTCTAAAATAAGTTTCACAATGGCTTGTTTATATTTGGTTTTAAGCTTGCTAGTATAAAATAAATTATGTGTTTTTAAAAAAAGTTTTTTATTTAGTTTGTGGATACTTAGGTTTAAAAACTCATTTACATCGGCTTTTTCTTGCAATATTTGACTAAATTCTTTAAGTAAAATTTGAGTGTTAAAGCCAAATTTTATAGCTGAATTTAAAAGCCTTTGTAGGTGTTGTTTGAAAAATAGAATTTTGCCATTTTTATAATACATAGTTTCAAAAAGAAAAAAATCTTTAGGCATTAAAAATTTAGCCTTTAATTTTAACTCATCAAATTCATCATTTAAATTAGAATCCCAAACTAAGCCACCGCCTACACTGTATTGATAATTTTCTCTTTTTTCTAAAGTGCGTATTGTAACGCTAAATTTACTTTTATTTTTATGTATAAGTCCTATCGAACCACAATAAATTCCACGTTTTCTTTTTTCAAGATTTTCGATAAGTTTTATGGTTTCAATTTTAGGAGCACCGGTGATTGATCCACAAGGAAAAAGAGCTTTGAAAATTTTATAATAATCAATATTTTTCTTTAAAGTTCCCTTAATTATAGAAGTCATTTGATGTAAAGTAGGGTAGCTTTGTATCTTAAAAAGTTTTACTTTCATACTTTGTTTTTTAATAAGCTTAGAAAGATCATTCCTTAGAAGATCAGCAATCATCACATTTTCGCTTAAGTTTTTAATATCATTTTTTAAAAAAAGTTTATTTTCCTTATCTTTTTTTGGATCTTTATCTCGCTTGATTGTTCCTTTCATAGGTTTTGTGATGATCGTATTATTTTTAGTTTTGAAAAATAATTCCGGAGAAAAAGATAAAATTTCTCGATTTTCATCTTTAATATAAGCTTTAAATTGCGTATTTTGTCTTTTTAATAAAAGATTAAATAGATCAAAGCCATCAAGTAAAGTGTTAAAATGAAAATTTTGAGTGAGATTAACTTGATAGCTTTGACCTTTGGCAATCGCTTCTTTAACTTTTAAAAAATTTTCTTTATAGTTTTGAAAATTAAGCCCATCATAAAAAGAGGGTAAAAATCTATCCTCATCAATAGAAAAAACAGAAAATTCCCTCCTTTTTTTGTAAGCAAAAAACACCAAATAAGCCTCTTTGCTTTTAAAATTATCATCATATAAATATTTATAAAATTCATAATCAGCAAAGACTATAAAATAAAATTTTTCTTTATATTTTTCTGCAAAATTAAAATATTTTTTGCTTTGTTTTTGATTGTAAGCTCTTAAAACGTATTTTAGATCATAATATAAATACTTTCCAAAAACTGCAAAATTTTCAGCGCTCACTGATCTCCTTTGCAACTTGCGCAGCAAGTTTTAATTTGTCGTTATCAAAATGAGTATAAATTCTTGAGGTATTTAAACTTGCATGTCCTAAGGCTTCTTGCACTAAAACTAAATCTTTTTGTTTTTTATAAAGCAAAGTAGCAAAAGTATGACGCAACATGTGTGCTCCATTTTTTTGTTTACGAATTCCTGCGCGAAATAAAAGTTGCTCAACGATGCGACTAACGTAAGATTGGGTTAGGGGAGTGCCTTTTTTATTGACAAAAAGCAAGGTATCTTTGCTCATATAGTTTATTTGTACATTTTTAAGTAAATGCTCTATTAGTTCTTTTTTAATCATAACAATGCGATATTTATTACCTTTTGATCTTATTCTTATAAGATAAAGATCGTTTTCTTCGCTGATGTCGCCCATTTTTATATTGATAGCTTCACTGACGCGAATTCCTGTAAAAATGATGATTTTGATAATGAGTTGATTGCGTATAGTATTGCTTTTAAAATCAGCATTTTCTATAGCATCAAGAAATTTTTTAACTTCTTCTTCGCTCATAAATTCAGGTAGTTTAGCACCTTTAGAACCTGTAATTCCTGCCCAATTTTTAAGATTAATATCAAAGATATGAGATTTACCATCCTCTTCATTTTGTTTATCTAAAAAATCAAAAAAATTAATCACAGCAATTCTGTGATTTTTTTTACTTGCATCAGATAAAGATCCTGTAATACTGGCTAAAATTTCAACCATTAACTCTTCATCGATTTGTTTTAGAGAGTGGAGTTTATAAAATTTTAAATATTCAAAAAGCTTTTTTAAAGGATTAAAATAGGTATTAACTCCGCTTAAACCTATATTTCTTGCTTTTTTTGCCAAGGCATCTAATTCTTCTATATTTGAAATGCCTTTGGTAAGTGCGAAATTGATTTTAGCTAAAATTTCTGGATTTTTGAGTTCTTTATTTGAAAGAGAATTGAGTTTAAATTTTACATACTTAGCTAACCAAAATAAAAAAGATTTTTCAAAATTTTCTTCACAATCTAAAGGATATTTCATTTTTATTTTTCCCGATTTTATTTTACAAAGAATATATTTTAATATCAACTTAGTAAAAAAAAGCTTTTTATGAGTCAAAAAAACTTTTTAGATTAAAAAATATAAAATACTTAAAAAAGTATGATAAAAAGTATGATAAAAGGTAAAAATACATATTAAATTCTAATTTTGTATTGAAAACTATAATTTTCAAACTTTTTTATTTTTATGGATATAAAGCGTTTGTTTATACTTTAAAGTATGGATATTTCATATTTCAAATACTTTACCTTTTGTAAGTTTCTAACTTATCCATAAAATTTATTGTATAAATTTATTGATTTTTATTTGTATTTTGAAAACTAAATTTTAGCTTTATTTTTTTTAATTTTAATACCCTATTGCGAATTTTTGAAAATTCTTTTTTTATAATTTGTAAGGAAAAAAGATTGTAATAAATTTTTAGAGAGAAAATTAAGAAAGATAAAGGCAAGAAATTTTCTTGCCTTGGAGAATTATTTTTTTAACATTGGTTTATAAGGTCCATAACGATGTTGTGTTGTAGAGAAGCTATCATCATAAGGTCCAACATCCATATCTAAAGGTTTTACTTTTCTATCAGGGAAATCTTGATCTCTATGTGGTTTTACAGGACGAGATTGGGAATTCATATAGGCAGCTACATCATAAGATTCCTCAAGAGTTAGGTTAGGATCGCCTTGTGGCATATTTTCTTTAATGTAAGAAGCTGCTTTGATCAAGCGATACATTCCTGCCCCTGTATTGTAACTATCTTTTCCCCATAGTGGTGGATAAATGTAATAAGCTCCTTTAGTGTCTTCATTTTTTAAACCTCCGCCATTTTCTTGGTGGCAAACTGCACATTTATCCATATAGATTTTTTTACCTTTTTTTGGATCGGCTGCTCTTGCAAGATAATCAATTTTTTTAAGGCTTTGGCCTTCGATCTTAGCTCCTACTGGAACACCTTGAGATAGCCATTGCATATAAGTAAGCATTGCTTTCATTTCTGGAGAATTTTCAGGCATACGTTTACCATTCATAGATCTTTCATAGCAACCATTGATTCTATCAGCCAAAGTGATCACTTTATCGGCTCTTGCATTGTATTGTGGAAACCTTCCCCAAATTCCTACAAAACCTGCTTGATTTGGAACACTTCCAGCCGCTGCATGACAGCTAGAGCAAGATAGATTGTTTCCAGCAAATCTTTTTTTTGGATCTTTTGCTTGAGGTCCGGTGTATCTACTAGTTTCATTAAGAATTTTGTTACCAAAAATTACCATTTGGGCATATTTAGAATCTTTTGGCATTTTACTCTCATCGATTGTACCGTCTTCATTTAATGCTTTAGGCAAAACCCATTTAGCTTTAGGTAAGTCAATACCTGTAGCACTTTTTGTTTTTTCTAATTTTTGATCAAGTGCAAATGCACAACTTCCAAATAACATTAATGCCAAAGCCACAGAAATTTTCTTTTTCATAAGCTTTTCTCCTTTTTAGAAAATTGAATCACGATTAATTATATAACTTTGGTTAATAAAAGTCAATGAAATTAAATTTTTAATGGAAAACTAAAGTAATTTTAAATAAAATACAAGTTTGCAATATTTTATATAAGGTTTAATTTTCAATGAAAAATTTAAGTATTCAAGAAAAAAGAGATTTAGACACTTGTGTTTTTCAAACCCTAGGGCAAAACAATTTTTCCGATAAAATCGGTTTTTTTAAAAAAATATTTTTAAAAATTAAATTATTTTTTTATTCTAAATAATACCAATTAAAATCTTCGGCTGTGTAGGAAATATCTTTAAAATCTGGAGATTCTATAAAGAATTTACACTTTTTATTTAAATTTTCTATACCATAGACTTTCATGGCCATTTTAGAATTATGTCTTAAAAGTTCTATGCCAACACAAGCTTGGTTATTGACTTTATAAAGTAAGGTTCCGCCCTCTTTTGGATCCATATTTAAAATATCTAAATTTGGATTTTTGCTCATATCATCTATATTTTGACTAAAATTATAATGCAGTTTATAATAAATCATAATATCTTGCATAGCATGTTTTAAATCTTGAATCATTTGAGAGATTGTTTGTCTATCGTTTTTATATAAATTTAAAAAATCACGATTTAAAAAATCATTAAAATTAGAATCTTTATCTAAATTTTTACAAGAATTGTAAGTTTTTAAAATTTGCACTTGATCAGATTTAATTAAAAGATCTAAACATTTTTTATTGTTTTTGTAAAAATAGACTATTTTTGCATTTTCAACTTTAAAATTTTTATCAGAAGTTTTTTTATAAGCAAAATCACTCAAATTTTCATAAATATTGGCATAACTTAAAGAATATAAGCTTAAAACTATCGTAGCTATTTTTTTCATAGAAATAAATCCTTATGGTTGTTTTTTAAAAATTCCACAACTTCTAAAATTTCATCAACGCCCTCTTTTTGAGAATCTTTTAATACTAAATCTATATTGTCTATATATACCTCAATGGCTGATTCCAATTTCTCTCTTTTAACTCCGGCATATAAAAGCATAGCTTCTAAAACAATGCTTAATTCATATTGTAAATCTTCTAATTCTTCATTTAGGTTCTTTTGTTTGGACATCTTTGTTTTCCTTTTTTAATTCTTTGCTTTTAATAAGATCAAGAATTTGAGCTTTAATATAAGGGTAATTTGAACTATCTTTATAAGCTGAAAATAACCCACCACTTGCATTCTTATGCCCTCCTCCACCAACTAATTTTTTAGCCATTAAACTAACATCGATTTTACCATTTGCTCTAAAACTTAATGTTTTTCTTGAACTGACATCAATAAAAAAATCATAGTTTGGATTTTTAATCAAAAAATCATTTCCAATAATAGAAGTGTTTCCTATATTAACGGTTAAAATTCCCTTATGTCCTTCATATTCTATACTAAATTCATCTTTTAATTCTCCTAGTTTTTCAACAACAAAACTAGAAATTAAATTGGCAAGCGTATCATCATAATTTCTCATAAAAAAATCTTTTTTTATAAAATGTATAGCATTTTCAAGTAAAATATGAGAATTTTCTTTTCCTATAAATTTGATAGCTCTTTCAAAAAGAAAAAATATATAATAAACTTGTATTTCTTTAAACATCACTCGATTGATTTCTTTAGCGTTAGCAACCAAGCCTAAAAAAACTTTTCCAAGTTCAAAATTTTCATCCGCGCTTAACCAAATATCTACAGCATTAACTACATCAACAAAATGTGAAAGTTCTAAATCTGTGTGGCAAATTTTAGAGAAAAAATCATAAGTGATTTTAGTAGCTGATCTTTTTGAATCTAATAGATACCAAGGATATTTTTTTGCACACTCTTCCCCACTTTGATGATGATCAAGTAAAAAAATCTTAATCTTTTTTTCTTGACATATTTTGCTAAATTCTTCGCATTGTGAAAGGCTTAAATTTAAATCTGTGATTAAAATGATCGCTTTTTCAAAATTTTCATCTTTTTCGATGTCGCTTAAAATAGTATTAAAATTATCATTAATTTCTTTTCCGTAGTTTGAGTTGTAAAATTTCACATTCTTAAAATAAAAATGAGTGATAAATTGACAAGCATAACCATCAAGATCTGTATGCGAAAGATGATAAATTTTCATTATTTTCCTTAAAGTTCTATCTTAATAATACCTTCTGTATTGAAATTGGTATTTTCAGCAATTTCAGCAAAGCTTAGCACAACAATGTTAATATTAAAGTTATAACAAATATCGGCAATAAATTTTCTAAGCTGCGGCTCAACACAAAGTATGAAAGGTTTGATACGACCATTAGAAACCGCAGCTACTTCAGCTCTTAAAGTATCGACTAAAACGCCAGTTTGCGCCACACTTAAAGGTAGATGATAGCTACCGTCTCTAAATTGGACATTTTCCATTAAAATCGCCGAACTAGCAGAATCTAAAATAAAAATATCTAAATTTCCTTTATCATCTAAATACATATTTGTAATCATTCTTGCTAACGACGCTCTTACATGCTCTATAATCATATCAAAACTTTTACTTACTTCAGCGATATCGCTAACCGATTCTAAAATAGTAAGCATGTCTTTAATTGGAATATGATATTTGAGTAAATCTTTTAAAATCTTTTGAATAAGACTTACAGGCGCCACACTTAAGGCACCTTCAACTATGATAGGATAATCGTTTTTAACCTTATCTAGGAGGTTTTGCACTTCTTGACGTGTTAAAAGCTCGCTTGCATGTGATTTAATAAGCTCACTCATGTGAGTTGAAATCACGCTCGCAGGATCGATTACTATATAACCATTAAGAGTTGCTTCATCTTTTAAATTCGCATCAATCCAAAGTGCATCGGAATTAAAAGCAGGTTCTTTGGTAGCTATGCCCTCAATTTCTTCAGTGATAAATCCACTATCCATAGCCAAATATTTATCCGGATAAATTTCAGCACTCGCTATAGAAACCCCTTTTAATTTAAAGCTGTATTCATTAGGCTTAAGCCTTAGATTGTCACGAATTCTTATTTTTGGCATTAAAAATCCTAAGCTTTCTGCGATACTTCTTCTCATGGATCTAATTCTTTCAGTCAATTCACTTTCAGCTAGTTTTATAAGTCCGTATCCAAGCTCAAGTTCTAGAATTTCAACTTTAAGAATATCATTAATTTTATGTTCTTCTTCTTTTAAAATTTCTTCTTCGCTTTTCTTAGCAGGAGCTGCGGCATTTGGAGTAGCCGCTCCACCACTAGCTGCAGCACTTGGTTTAGTTTTTTTAGCTGCCATGATTTCAATTTTACCCTCTTTTACTTGTTTAGTTAAAAATCCTAAACCTAAAAAGACTAAAGACATAAAACCTAAGGATAAGTGAGGCAAACCTGGCACTAAAGCAAAAATAAACAAAACAAAACCTACGATTAATAAGGTTCTGTATTCGCTTAAAAGCTGATTCAAGGTTCCTTCTGCGAAATTATCTTCATCTTTACTTGCGCGAGTGATAATAATAGCTGTAGCCGTAGAAGTTATAAGGCCAGGAATTTGAGATACAAGTCCATCGCCTATGGTAAGTATGGTATAGGTCGAAGCAGCTGTGGATAATGGCATATCGTGTTGAAAAGAGCCAATTAAAAAGCCTCCGATAATATTAATAATTGTAATAATAATACCAGCAACCGCATCACCTTTGATAAATTTACTCGAACCATCCATCGCACCATAAAAATTCGCTTCAGCGATGATTTCTTGTCGTCTTGCACGCGCTGTTTGTTCATCAATAAGACCAGCATTTAAATCCGCATCTATAGCCATTTGCTTACCAGGCATCGCATCAAGTGTAAATCTTGCTTGCACTTCAGAAACCCTAGTACTACCTTTGGTTACAACCATAAAGTTAATCAAAACAAGGATACAAAATACGATTACCCCAATAACCATATTTCCACCAACCACGAATTCACCAAAAGAAGCGATGATTTCACTTACAACTTCAGGTCCATTTTGTCCTTCGCTCAAGATCATACGCGTTGTAGCGATATTTAATGAAAGTCTAAAAAGCGTTATAATTAAGATTAAGGTTGGAAAAGTGGTTAAATCAGTTGGTTTTGGAATATAAATAGAAATAAGGATAATCAAAACCGATAAAGCAATACTCAAAGCCAAAAAAAAGTCCAAAATAGGACTTGGCAAAGGAACGATAATAATAGCTAAAATACAAACTATAAAACCAACTATAGTAAGACTTTTAGCCTTTAAAATCGGTCCAATTAATGGCCCTAAAAAAGGAAAGATAAGTTCAAATATTTTATTTTTTTTTGCCATTTATTTTTTTATAATATCCGCTAAGGTTATAGAGTTTAAAAATCCATCTATTTTATCTTGTAGTTCTATAAGCATGGGCATAAGAGTACAATCTTTTTCTTTATTGTCAGGACACACCCC
>NZ_JACHTR010000017.1:0-36236 GCF_020135975.1 Campylobacter sp. W0014
GCTAAAGAAAAAAGCATTTGAGTAGCTGTAATAACAGGTTTAGAGGCATTATTAGCTTTACGGATAATCTCTTTTTGAATATTTGGAACCTTATAATAAGGCACTTCGATACCTAAATCACCACGTGCTACCATAATACCATCGCTAGAATCAATAATTTCATCTATATTTTCAACAGCATCAAATTTTTCTATTTTAGCAAAAAGAGCTATTTTAGCGTTATTTTTTATTAAAATTTCTCGTACTTCATTAATGTCATGAGCGTTTTGAACAAAAGAAATGGCAAGAAAATCAACCCCATTTTCTATTCCCCAAATCAAATCATTTTTATCCTTTTGGGTGATAACATCAATGTTAATTTTAGTATTTGGAAAATTAATTCCCTTATTTGAATTTAAAAAACCATCATTTTCAATAAGGGTTTGAATCTTATCAGAATCGATACCGACTACTTTAGCACGAATAGAACCATCATATAAGTAAATATAATCATCAATTTTAAGCATATTTAGAATTTCGCTTTGATTGATGCTAAGCTTATAGTGATTTTCTTTAATTTTTTCTCCTATAATTTTTTCATAGTAGAAATCAAGTTTATCTCCTTTTTTTAACTCAAAGGGAGTTTTTAATTCTCCTGTTCTGATTTTTGGACCGCTAATATCTTGCAAAATTCCTATTCTGGTATTGAGTTCTTTAGCAACTTTACGTATAGTTTCAAGATTGTTTTTATGATACTCATGAGTTCCATGGGAGAAATTTAAACGAAAGACATTAACACCATTGATAATCATTTGGCGTAACACATCTTCACTTTCGCTCGCTGGTCCAACAGTTGCTACGATTTTTGTTTTTTTAAGCATGGTAATCCTTCTTTTGAATTTTTATTTTATAATAATTCTGAATTAAATTTATCCTCATTAAAATTAGCTCCTAAGTATTGACACATTAATTTCGCATCTCTTTGTGCATTTCCTAAGCAGCTTGTTGCACCTGGACTAGGAGTCATATTAAAAATAATTCCAGGAATTTCAGTAATACTTGCTTCTCCTAACATCAATTCTTTTCTTTTTTTATCAATGACTTGAGGACGAACTCCCCCAAAACCTCTTGCATAATATATATCACTGGCTTTTAAACTTGGAACTATTTTTCTAGCGTCTTTTACAAAGATATTTTTATTAATAAAAGGCAATTCAAAGAGATAATTATAAAGTATATAATTTCTAATAGTTGGATCTTTGAACATACTTAAAGTGACTTTAAAAACAGTTTTATCAAATTTTAAAGCTTCAAAAAATTCAGGTACGGATTTTAATCCGTGATAGCGTTCTAATTTTGGAATAACAAGTGCAGTTGGTCCAAAACGCGTATTCATATCAGCGAGCAAATCAGGATCCCCATGTAGTGCCGCAAAAGGTAATTTTGGATTTTGAACCATATAAACTTTACCATTGAGTAATTTTTGTTTTGTAAGATAAAAACTACCTGCAACAGGCCAGCAGGATTTATCTAAACCTAAATTCATTTTATGCGCCAAGTATAAAGAATGCGCACCGGCATTTACAACTACAGCTTTAGCATAATATTCTTTATAAGTATTTGTTCTTAAAAGAAAATATCCATCTTTTTTTTCTATATGAATAATCTCTTCATTAAAAGTTACAAAAGTATTTTTGTTTTGCAATTGCCCTTGTTCGATAAGACTAATACTCATTTTTTCAAAATCAACGGTTGTAAAAATTTCTCCCGCTTCTACGCCCATAGCACAAATATTTTCAGGCCTATCATTTACTCCATTTTTTCCAAGAGCTACTTTAGGTTCGATGGATTTGATTTTTTCTTTATCAAAAAATTTTATATAAGGATAAAGTTCTTTAAATTCTTCATAGCGTTTTTTCATGTAATCGCATTCTATATCATCGACCGCTAAAGCCATCTTTTGATGAGAGAACATAAAACGATTTTGGGCATTTTGCAAAATTCCATACTTTACGATCATGTCTGCTGTTGCTTTGACTTTTTTAGCTTTTTCTAAGGTGTAATTTGTTTCAATATCACCACAGTGTATGGTTTGAGAATTACTCGTTCCTTTTGAATTCAGAGTTGAAGGAGAATGATATTTTTCTATTAAAGCGATATTTTTGATATCTGTATATCGTGCGATTTCATAAAATAATGCAGATCCAGAAATTCCAGCTCCTATGATTAATACATCAAATTCTTTTTGAGGCATTATTGTTCCTTTTTTTATAAATCATAGAATTTATTTATAGAAGTTTAATTGAATTTGTTTTACAAATGGTTAAAATATATCAAAATAATCTTTTTAATGAGAATTTCTGTAACATTTTATATTAATAAATTAGGATTTTCTTGTATGATTTTTTTCATACCTCTAAAAACGAGTAGTTTATCATAAATCGCATTATCAAAATAATTTGCTAAAAATTGTCCATCTCCACCAGTAAAATAAAGTTTTTTATTTTGTGCTGTATCTTTGATGAGTAAATAAATGCTTTTGAAAACTCCATAACTTAAAGCATCTTTTGTTTTTTGTGGAAAAGCATCGAAACTCACTTGAGTATTAAATTCATATTTTAACCTCGGTGAAATATGAGCATATATTTTTCTAAAATTTGCAATCCCAGGCAAGATAAAACCTCCAAGATGTATAGAATTAGCAATAATATCAATCGTAATAGCACTTCCAGCATCTACAATTACTCCATCATCTATCGTATAACAAGCTGCTATACGATCTATCCCTAAACCTTGGTAAATAGTGTCAAAAACGAAAAATGGCTCCAAGTCAATAAAATTTTTTTGTGATTTTAAATGATTTTTTAAATTTTCATTCACGTTGATATAAAAAATTTTTTGTTCGCTTTTAAATTCTAAAAATTGTTCAATACTCAGTGTAAAATATTTATGATCTTCTAAAAAGTTAGCATTGGAATTGCCGATATCACAAAACAACATGAATATTAAATCCTTTTTCGCTAAGATATTGTTTTGCTTTAGAGCAAAGAGCGCTTTTGGTAAAAAAAAACTTTTTATTTAAATTAAAATTACTTGATAAATCATCTAAAAATAAGGCATTTTTCAAAACAAAACGAGATTTGCCAGTATAGACAAAAAGTACAACTTCTTTGTTTAAAGCACATAAATAAGTTTTTTTTGTGCTCAATTTTTTTAGATCAAAAGTTTTAAGATCTAAATTTAAAATATCCATCGCTTCTTTTAAAATATTCATTGTAAATCTAAAATTCTATTTCCATAATAAAATTTGCCATCGCCCATAAAAGACATTTTTTCAACAGGATCTAAGAATTTAAATATTTGTATATTTTTAAGATTTAAATCTGATTTTATTAAATATCCCGTTTTTTCAAAAGCATATAAATGATTTTGATATAAATTCACTTTTGTAAAGATAGCAAAATCAAATTTCTTTTGTTCTAATATTCTTAAATTATGATCAGTTTTAATGATATTTCCATTCTTTTCAAATATAAAAATAGCATCATCGCTCACCGCGATATCTTTGATATCAAAGTCTTGATAAATAGTTCTTTTAGGATCAATGATTATTACTCTTTTTGCTGAGGCTGCGATAATTTGATTATTTCGTATGCTTAGATGAATGATATTGTTAAAAAAGTTTTCCGCAGAAACAACAATATCTTTGACTATTTTTAAAGTATCTTTTGATAAAACCATAATTTTTCCATCCAAGGTTGGATAAATGATAACATTATCTAAGAATATCGGATTTGCCACGCGATTATCTTGAGCAGGTGCTGGAGTGAGGGTTTGAATAAATTTAATACCTAAAGAACGATTCGCAAAAACAATGCTATTATTAGCCAAAACAAGTGCTAAATCATCTCCATTTAAGGCAATTCCTATAACAGCAGCGTCAAATTTATAAGAATAAGTTTCTTTATGGGCACTATTATAAATTTTTAAATTTCCATTATTATCCGCCTCGGTAAATTCTCCATCTTGATAGGCTAAGAGAATATAGTTTTTATCAAGCTTAAAATCATGAGTCGCTTGAGTATCTTTTAAAATGATTTGATTATTGCTAAGTTTGGCAGAAAATAAATTCCAATCAACTATACTAGCTTTTAGGCTACCATTATGATTTAATTCTCCATCTATATAAGCTGGTTCGAAATATTGTCTTTTTGTGCCACAAGCGCAAATAAAAATCAAAGCAAATAAAGTTATAAAAAAATGTTTCATTGCGAAATACCTTGATAATGTTTAAGATTTTTAGCGATTTGTTTAAGAGGTGAATTTTCATTAATTTGAGAAAGCAATACATTGGCTTGTTCGATTTTGTTTCCCTCTAAAAGTTTACAAGCTTCTAAAAGTTTATCATAATCTTTTAAAAATATTGATTTTTCTCCTAAAAATGCTAAAATGATATTTTGTAATAAAGGATTTATTTCAGAATTGGAACTTATGGTTTTGAGTTGATTTTTTAAATTTGTATCGTTTTCATCATTTTGAATTTTATTAATAAGGAATATAGCATAAAGATTAATATTTTTTTCTTTTAGTTGATTTAAAAGGCTTTCATCGTTTGGATATTTTAATAACTGGGTATAAATTCTATTGCTTTCTTTTTTGTTATATTCTTCAACTTTAGAAATTCCAAAACTAATAGCAAACCAAAGAACGGCGATAATTGCAATTAAAAATATATATTTTTTATATTTTTTTATAAATCTTTCACTTTTTATAAAATTTTCTATCATTTTTTCTTCAGCATTAAGTTCTGTTTTAATAGATTTTAAATTATCTTTTAAGCTCAAATTTCATCCTTAGTGTTTTTGTTTTTACAATTTTAAATTTAGTATTATTGTAACATAAATTTATAAATTCTAAGACATTGTAAAATAATTAAAGCTTTTTTATGTTATAATTTTTTATTATCATTTAAATTTTTTAGTCAAGGCTGTAAAATGCAAATAAATGAAGAATTGCTTACCAAACTTGAAAAATTAAGTGCCTTAAAAATTGCAGAAGATAAAAGAAGCAAATTGGTACAAGAGCTTGAGGAAATTGTTAATTTTGTCGAAAAGCTTAATGAATTAGATTTGAGTTCTTCTGAGATTACGGTAAGCACTCTTAGAGGTGGTACTCCTTTAAGAGTGGATCAAATAGAAAACAAAGATATAATTAAAGATGTTTTAGTTTATTCTCCAAAAAAAGATGAGAATTTTTTTGTCGTGCCTAAGATTATAGAATGATTAACTTGTTATTTAATGCTTACTTATAGAATAATTTTAAAGATATGGTGAAAGTGAATGAGTATGAATTTTTATTGGTTTGATGCTTTTATTTTAGGTTTTACCTTACTTTTAGGTCTTAAAGGTATTATCAATGGTTTGATTAAAGAAGTATTTGGATTGTTAGGTATTATTGGCGGTGTGTTTGTGGCTTCAAAGTATTCCTCATCCGCGTCTGCTTTTATAGAAAATACTTTTTATAGAATTGAAAATCAAAGTTTAGCTGATTTTGCAGGTTTTTTAGCGATTTTAATTATTTTTTGGATAGTTTGCCTTTTGCTTGGAAATTTTCTTTCAAAATTAGTTAAGCTTAGCGGATTAGGTTTTTTAGATCGCATAGGTGGATTTATTTTTGGTTGCGGGAAAATATTTTTTATTTTTGCTATTTTTGTTTTTTGTATAACAAGAATAGATTTTTTAAACAGCAAATTAAATTCTTTTGCTAAAGACAGTTATACTTTGGAAATACTTAAAAATACAGGTTCTTTTATCATGAATCAACCTTTAGCTGAAGATGGTCTTAATAAAATAAAAAATACAACTAATAATCTCAACAGCTTTCAAGAGGAACAATAAATGTTGATTGAAAATGTAGAATATGATGTATTATTAGAAAGATTTAAAAAAATTTTAAGACAAGGTGGTCTTAAATACACAAAACAAAGGGAAATATTATTAAAAGCATTATACCATAGTGATACACACCATACACCAGAGAGTTTATATATGGAAATAAAACAAGTTGAACCAGATTTAAATGTGGGTATTGCTACTGTTTATAGAACTTTAAATTTACTTGAAGAAGCAGAAATGGTTACTTCGATCTCTTTTGGTTCAGCTGGAAAAAAATACGAATTGGCAAATAAACCACATCATGATCATATGATTTGTAAAAATTGTGGTAAAATTATTGAATTTGAAAATTCTATTATTGAAAGACAACAAGCTTTAATTGCTAAGGAATATAATTTTAAACTAACGGGACATTTAATGCAGCTTTATGGAATTTGCGATGAATGCAATCAAAAAATTAAGGTGAAAATCTAATGTTTGATAATATTTTAGAACGACAAAGAATAGAAAAATCAAATGAATTTAGAAAAGCTGGTATAAATCCTTATCCGCATTTTCTAAAAAAAGAAATGTCTTTATTGGATTTTAAAATTAAATTTTCTTATGTGCTTCAAAGTGAAAGCAAGCGAGATGAAAATAGTTTTGGTATTGTTGCAGGACGTTTGAAGCTTTTAAGAATAGCCGGAAAATCTATTTTTGCAAATATAGAAGATGAAAATACCAATTTGCAGATTTATTTCAGTAAAGATAGTATTGGTGAAAAACAATTTAATTTGCTCAAAAAAAATCTTGAGGTAGGAGATATTGTTTTAGTAAAAGGTTTTCCGTTTGTAACCAAAACAGGCGAATTTAGCCTTCATGCAAACGAAGTAAAACTTGCTACTAAATCCATTGTTCCACTACCTGAAAAATATCATGGACTTACAGATATAGAACAACGATATCGTAAACGTTATGTCGATTTGATTATGAATTCAGATGTTAGAAAAGATTTTTTAATTCGTTCTAAAGTAGTAAGTTTAATTCGCCATTTTTTTGAAAGTAAAGGTTTTTTAGAGGTTGAAACACCTATGATGCATCCAATTGCAGGTGGTGCTAATGCTAAACCTTTTGTAACATTTCACAACTCTTTAGGTGTTGAAAGATTTTTAAGGATCGCACCAGAGCTTTATTTAAAAAGGCTTATAGTTGGAGGTTTCGAAGCAGTTTTTGAAATCAATCGTTGTTTTAGAAATGAAGGTATGGATTTAACACATAATCCAGAATTTACAACGATAGAATTTTATTGGGCTTATCACAATTATAAAGATTTGATGGATCTTACAGAGGAGCTTTTTTCTTTACTTTTAGATCAATTAAATTTAGAAAAAGTTATAGAATTTGATGGTCATAAAATTGATTTTTCAAAACCTTTTGAAAGAATTTCATACAAGGAAGCCCTTAAAAAATATGGTGGTTTAAGTGATGAAATTATAGAAAATAAAGATAAAATTTTAACTCAATTAAAATCTGATGGTTTTGAAGCCAATGAAAAATTAGATTTAGGGCATTTGCAGGCAGAATTATTTGATAATTATGTAGAAAGCAAGTTGATCAATCCTACTTTTATTACGGATTTTCCAGTTTCTATCAGTCCGCTTTCTCGTCGTAGCGATGAAGATCCTAATATAGCTGAAAGATTTGAGTTATTTGTTTGCGGAAGAGAATTGGCTAATGGTTTTAATGAATTAAATGATCCTTTAGATCAATATGAAAGATTTTTAAAGCAAATAGAAGCAAAAAATGCAGGCAATGAAGAAGCATGTGAAATGGATGAAGATTTTGTTAATGCTTTGGGCTATGGTATGCCACCTACGGCAGGACAGGGAATAGGAATTGATAGATTGGTTATGTTATTAACTAATAAAAAATCTATTCGAGATGTTATTTTATTCCCAGCTATGAGACCATTAAAATCAGAATTAAAGGAGGGTAAAGAATGAGTTTAGAGTATTTTGATCAAGAAATTTTTAATTTGGTAAATCAAGAATTAAAGCGTCAATGTGAAGGTCTTGAGATGATAGCAAGTGAAAATTTCACTTTACCTGAAGTTATGGAGGTTATGGGAAGCGTATTAACAAATAAATATGCTGAAGGATATCCAAATAAAAGATATTATGGTGGCTGTGAAGTTGTCGATGAAATAGAAAATTTAGCTATTGAAAGATGTAAAAAACTTTTTAAATGTAATTTTGCTAATGTCCAGCCTAATTCAGGTTCTCAGGCAAATCAAGGCGTTTATGCAGCTCTTTTAAATCCAGGAGATAAAATTTTAGGTATGGATTTAAGTCATGGTGGCCATTTAACTCATGGTGCAAAAGTAAGCTCTTCGGGAAAAATTTATGAAAGTTTTTTTTATGGTGTAGAGCTTGATGGAAGAATTAATTATGAAAAAGTCAGAGAAATAGCTCGCATAGTTAAGCCAAAATTGATAGTGTGCGGTGCAAGTGCTTATGCTAGGTTTATCGATTTTGCTAAATTTAGAGAAATTGCGGATGAGATTGGTGCTTATCTTTTTGCAGATGTAGCGCATATTGCAGGGCTTGTTGTTGCTGGAGAACATCCCGATCCTTTTCCTCATGCTCATGTTGTAAGTTCCACAACCCATAAAACTTTAAGGGGTCCAAGGGGCGGTATTATCATGAGTAATGATGAAGAGATTGCTAAGAAAATTAACTCGGCAATTTTCCCAGGAATTCAGGGTGGCCCTTTAATACATGTAATCGCCGCTAAGGCCGTAGGTTTTAAATTTAATCTTAGTGAAGAATGGAAAATTTATGCAAAACAAATAAGAAATAACGCCCAAGTTTTAGCTAAAGTGTTGATGGATAGAAAATATAAACTTGTAAGCGATGGCACAGATAACCATCTTGTTTTAATGAGCTTTTTAGATCGTGAATTTAGCGGAAAAGATGCAGATATAGCATTAGGAAATTCAGGTATAACTGCAAATAAAAATACAGTTCCAGGTGAAACCAGAAGTCCGTTTATAACCAGTGGATTAAGACTAGGAACACCAGCGCTTACTGCTAGAGGTTTTAAAGAAAAAGAGATGGAGATTGTTGCAAATTATATAGCAGATATTTTAGATGATATTAATAATACTAATTTACAAAAAGACATCAGATTAAAACTTGAAGAACTTGCGAAAAATTTTATAATTTATACAAAGGCTATGTTTTGATTTCACCTATGGATATGTCATTAATTAAGATAATTGGTAGTCATTATTATATCATGAGAAATAGAATTGTTAACAAAGTTACTCATCGAGGACGTTTATTTTTTGACAAGTTTGAAAGAATTGACTCACCTTTAAATTTGAATATTATCAGAGAGCATGCAGCTAAAAAAATTGTCGTTGCCCATGATTTAATCACTAAAGACAATAAAGTTGAAAATATTGTTTTTGACTATAATGGTTTTAATGCTGAAAGATTTTATCATCGTGCCCAACTCATTTTGCGCGAGGAAGGTTTTATCAATTTTACAGCTTATAAAACAAAAACTCCAGGGCATTTGCATTTATATATTCATAAAGGACATACTTCGTTAAACGAAGGTTATTCTTTAGCGTCTAAACTTTCAATGATGTTTGCAAGTAAAATGCCTGTAGAATGGAAAGTTTTTCCAAGTATGAACGTTCCAAGGGAATTTAATATTTTAGTTTTACCTTATGAGGTTTATCAAAAAGAACGTGGTAGTTCTTGGTCTAAACATATGTAAGAAAGGAAAAATATGGAAAATAATAACAAAAATGATTTTGATGATATCATTTTAGAAAAAAGCAATAAAAGTGAAAAGATAAAAAAAATTCTTTTAAGAGTGATTGCTTTAATTATCTTATTTTTAATCATTATGATTGTTATGAAACTAATCAATAGCGGAGGCGATGATAATAAAAATCAAACAGTTTTGCCTAGTGAACCTGCAAATACTATTCAAGATAGTAATACAGATAATTCTTTTGAAAATATGTCTATTAGTACGGATAATTCCGCAGAAGATCAATTTGAAGCTTTAAGAAAGCAAATTCAAGGCGATCAAAACGATAGTAGTTTGGAAGCTAACACCTTAGATCAAAATCTTGATAATGCAAATTTTGCTTTACCTGATCAAGATAGTGTTCAACAAGAATCAAATTCAAATATTTCAGATGAGAAAAAGCAAGCTATTATAAATACACAAGCTTCTAAGGTTGAAGAAAGGCCAAAAGAACAACCAAAAGATCAGGTTAAGAAACCTACTACAGTAAAAGATACCGCAACTAAAAAACAAGAACATGTTGTAAAACAAAATCAGCAGCAAAGTGCTAATGATTTATTCAAAAACGTAGATGCAAAACCTGTTAATCCGGACGGTTTACCTTCTGGAATTTATGTCCAAATTTTTTCTGTAAATAATTTAGATCAAAAATCTAGAGAATTAGCAGCTGTTAGAAAAAAAGGTTATGAGTATAAGCTTTATAAAACAAAAGTTGCAGGTAAAGAAATAACTAAGGTTTTAATTGGACCATTTGATAAAGCAAATATTTCACAAGAGCTTGCCAAAATTAGAAAAGAAGTAGCTAAAGACGCATTTTCTTTCACTCTAAAATGAAATTTTTAGCCGTTATAGGCAATCCTATTATGCATTCTAAATCGCCTAGAATGCATAATAATGCGATTAAATTTCTTAAATTAGAGGGAATTTACACCCGTTATTGTTTAAAAAATGATTTATTTTTAAAAGAAGAATTATTAAAAATAGGTTTTGATGCTGTAAATATTACCGCTCCTTTTAAGGAAAAAGCTTATGAAATTGCCGATTTTAAAGATGAAGTTTCAACTCATGTAGGTTCTGCTAACACTCTTTGTTTTAAAAACAATCAAATTTATGCTTACAATACAGATGGAATAGGTTTTTTACAAGCCATTAAAGAATTTAAAAACATCAAAAAAGCTTTGATTTTAGGAGCGGGTGGAACGGCTCTTGTATTAGCTTATGTTTTAAGAAAAAAAGGCGCGGATGTTTATATCGCTAATCGTAGCGCCAAAAGACTTCGATGTTTCAATGCTTATAAAAATAGTCTTTATGAAGATTTAAAAGACTTTGATTTTGATTTGATTGTTAACTCCACTTCAGCTGGTTTAGTGAGCGATGACTTACCCTGTTCAGAGGAAATTTTACATAAGCTTTTATCGAGTGCTAAATTTGCTTTTGAAGTTATTTATAATAAAGAAACTCCTTTTTATAAATTTTGTAAAAAATACGATTTGAAAGTAAAAAATGGACTTGAAATGCTTTTATGGCAAGGAGTGTTTGCTTTTGAATTATTTTTTGATCTTAAAAATCAAAGAGAAGAAATTAAAAAAGCGATGATACAAGCTTTAAATTTGGATTAATTTTTGAAAAATTCTTATAGAATTTTTCAAAAAATTTATTCAAAAATGATAACTCCATCTTGATTTTTATTTACATCATTATTTACATCATTTTCTTTTTTTACATTAGGGTTATTACTCGGGATATTTTTAAAAGTATCTTTAGATGGTTGCGAAGGATTTTCTTCAAAGGAAGAGTTATTGTCAAAGCTGTTAAATTTCTCAGGATTATTTGAAGGTTGTGCTATATCTATTGCTTTTGGAAGATTACTATAGAGTGTATTTAGGGTATTTTTATAAAAGGCTATAAAGCTTCTATCAATTTCAAACGCAGGACGTTCTAAACCTTTATTAAGTTGGGTTGGGACTGTGGATATAGTGGTTTTGAACATATTGATTCCATCATCATTTTTTATAGGATAAGTAAGAGAAATCAAGGAATTTAATTTTGTATTGCTTGTTAAATCGGTTGAATTTTGAGGATTATGAGCGTCAATAAAGCTTACTTTTCCTTGAAATTGAATTCCTAAATTAGATTTAACGTAATCCCCGCTTACAAAACTATCTGATTTTTGCGGATTTTGTTCTTCTATATAAATGCTGATTAAACTTTTAAGAGTATAATCAGGATTTGAATTGACTATTTTATAACCTTTGAGTTTTGCTACAGTAGCTATTTGTTCTTCTAAATTTTCTTTTAAGAGTTCAATTTCTTTTTCTATACGAATTTTAAGCACAGAATTTTCAAAATAATCAGAATAATTATTATTTTGTTCTATGTTAATAGGCTCAAGAGCAATGGTAATTCCAGAATCTATAGATTCCGTTTTAATAGGAGTTTGAGGTTTAAAATTAGGCATTGAAACATTTACAAAGGTGCTACTAGTGTTACTACAAGCACTTAAAAATAAAAAAATAAAAATAAAAAAATATTTTTTCATGATTTATCCTTGTCAATGATTAAAATTATATAATTATAGCAAGTTAAAGTTTTTTTGTTATATTTTAGAAAACAAAAATTTAGGAAAATATATGGAATTTTGGAGACATATTTATTCAAATTTTGATGTCGTTGCGTTTAGTGTTTTTGGATTAAAAGTGCATTGGTATGGAATTATGTATGTATTAGCTTTGATTTTAGCTCTAGCTTTGGCTAAGTTTTTTTCTAAAAAAATGAATATGGGTATTAGTAATAAATGCTTAGATAGTTATTTTGTTTGGGTAGAAATTGGGGTGATTTTAGGCGCAAGACTTGGATATATTTTAATTTATGATAGTCATACAATGTATTATATTGCTCATCCTTGGCAAATTTTTAATCCTTATATTGATGGTGAATTTGTGGGAATTCGTGGTATGAGTTATCATGGAGCTATTATTGGTTTTTTAATAGCAACTTTTTTATTTTGCAAAAAACACAAAGAAAACCCTTGGAAATTTTTAGATTTAGTAGCCTTGAGTGTGCCTTTAGCTTATGTTTTTGGACGTATTGGAAATTTCTTAAATCAAGAACTTTTTGGCCGTATAACTGATGTACCTTGGGGAATTTATGTTAATGGGGTTTTAAGACATCCATCTCAGCTATATGAGGCTTTTTTGGAGGGCATTGTTGTTTTTATAGTTGTTTATATAGCAAGATTAAAACAAACTTTTTGTGGAGAATTAATCATTGTTTATGCTTGTATGTATTCTTTAGCACGTTTTATTTGTGAATTTTTCAGAGAGCCTGATTTTGGAATAGGTTTTGTGCTTTGGGGGATGAGTATGGGGCAAATTTTAAGTTTAATTATGCTTCTTGTTGCATTGTTATTTTATATTTGGATAAAATTTAAAAAAGTAAATATTTAATTTATATTAAAGATTATTGTAATATAATCAGAAAGTTTTTTTATTTTTTATAAAAGGAGTATAGATGAGCGGACTTATCGAAGGGTATTTGGGTAAGAGTATTGAAGGCAAAAAAAGCAAAATGCCTGCAAAATTAGATTTTATCCAAAGTGCTTCAGGTCTTTTTTTAGGTCTTTTTATGTGGGCACATATGTTTTTCGTGTCTACAATTTTAGTAAGCGGAGATTTTTTTAATTCTGTTGTTCATTTTTTAGAATTAAAATTTGTTTATAATAATCCTATAATGAGTTATATCACTTCTTTTTTGGCAACTTGTGTTTTAGTGATATTTTTTATTCATGCTTTATTGGCTATGAGAAAATTCCCTATTAATTATCGCCAATATCAAATTTTAAGAGTGCACGCTAAAACAATGAAACATAGTGATACTTCGCTTTGGTGGGTTCAGGCATTGACTGGATTTTTAATGTTCTTTTTGGGTTCTGCTCATCTTATTTTTGTCATTACGAATGCAGATAAAATCAGTGATGCTATGTCAGGAGATAGAGTAATAAGTCATTTTATGTGGCTTTTTTATGCTGTGCTTTTGGTATGTGTAGAGCTTCATGGTAGCATAGGTCTTTATAGACTTTGTGTTAAATGGGGTTGGTTTGAAGGAAAAAATGCAAAAGAAAGCAGAAAAAAACTTAAAGTAGCTAAATGGATTGTAAGTGTATTTTTCTTAGCTTTAGGTATTTTAAGTCTTTTAGCTTTTGTAAAAATTGGTTTAGCAAATTATCAAAATTCAACCATTGCAATGATACAAACTTATAATGGAGCAAATTTATGAATATACAATATAGTGATGCTTTGGTAATAGGTGGAGGTTTAGCAGGCCTTAGAGCTGCAATTGAAGTTGCAAAAAGTGGTCAAAGTGTGACACTTTTGAGTATTTGCCCAGTAAAACGTTCTCATTCTGCAGCTGTTCAAGGGGGAATGCAAGCAAGCCTTGGAAATGGTGCTAAAGGCGAAGGAGATAATGAAGATCTTCATTTTGCAGATACGGTAAAAGGAAGTGATTGGGGCTGTGATCAAGAAGTAGCAAGAATGTTTGCTCAAACTGCTCCAAAAGCTGTTAGAGAACTTGCAGCTTGGGGTGTTCCTTGGACTAGGGTGACAAAAGGACCAAGAACTGTAGTTATCAATGCGCAAAAAACAGTTATTGAAGAAAAAGAAGAAGCCCATGGTCTTATTAATGCGCGTGATTTTGGTGGAACTAAAAAATGGAGAACTTGTTATATAGCTGATGCAACTGGACATTGTATGCTTTATGGTGTAGCAAATGAAGCTATTAAACATCAAGTTAAGATTATTGATAGAATGGAAGCGGTAAGAATTATCCATGATGGTAAAAAATGTTTAGGTGTGATTGCAAGAGATTTAACTAATGGACAATTGATTGCTTATATCGCACGTGGAACCATGATAGCAACTGGGGGTTATGGAAGAATTTATAAACAAACCACTAATGCCGTTATTTGTGAAGGAACTGGTGCGGCTATAGCTCTTGAAACGGGACTTTGCAGACTTTCAAATATGGAAGCAGTGCAATTTCACCCAACTCCTATAGTTCCAAGTGGAATTTTGCTTACTGAAGGTTGTCGTGGAGATGGCGGAATTTTGCGTGATGTGGATGGTTATCGTTTCATGCCTGATTATGAGCCAGAGAAAAAAGAACTTGCAAGTCGTGATGTTGTTAGTCGTAGAATGATGGAACACATTAGAAAAGGAAAAGGTGTTAAAAGTCCTTATGGAGATCATTTATGGCTTGATATTTCTATACTTGGTCGTGCTCATGTTGAAAAAAATCTCCGCGATGTGCAAGATATTTGCAAAACTTTTAATGGAATTGATCCAGCTGATGAAGGTCCAAAAGGTTGGGCGCCGGTTTTACCTATGCAGCATTATTCTATGGGTGGAATCAGAACCAAACCAACCGGTGAAAGTCAATGGCTAGACGGGCTTTTTGCTTGCGGTGAAGCAGCTTGTTGGGATATGCACGGATTTAACCGTTTGGGTGGAAATTCTTGTGCTGAAACTGTAGTTGCTGGAATGATTATAGGGGATTATTTTGCACAATATTGTAAAAATAACGGAGAAGTTGTTGATACAAATGTTGTTAAAGAATTCTTAAGCAAAGAATATCATTATCTTAAATCTTTAGTGGATAAAGAAGGCAAACATGATGTTTTTGAAATCAAAAACAGAATGAAAGAGATCATGTGGGATAAAGTAGCTATTTTCAGAAATGGAGAAGGGCTTAAAGAAGCTGTTGATGAATTAGAAAAACTTTATAAAGATTCTTTAGATGTGAAAGTACATTGTAAAGAGCTTGATTGTGCTAATCCAGAACTTGAAGAAGCGTATAGAGTTCCTAGAATGTTAAAAATTGCACTTTGTGTTGCTTATGGAGCACTTTTAAGAACAGAAAGTCGTGGAGCGCATTATAGGGAAGATTATCCAAAAAGAGATGATTTAAATTGGATGAAAAGAACAAATACTTATTGGGTTGAAGGCGAAACTTTGCCACGTGTAGAATATGAAGATCTTGATATCATGAAAATGGAAATGCCACCAGCATTCCGTGGATATGGAGCAAAAGGTAATATCATCGAAAATCCTTTAAGTGAAAAACGCCAAGCTGAAGTGGATGCAATCCGTGAAAAAATGGAAGCAGAAGGCAAAAGTCGTTATGAAATTCAAGATGCTTTAATGCCTTATGAACTTCAAGCAAAATTTAAAAAACCAAATCAAAGAATAGGAGTGGATTATGAGTAGAAAATTAACTATAAAAGCATTTAAGTATAATCCTTTAAGCAAAATTTCAAAACCACATTTTGTAACTTATGAGCTTGAAGAAACTCCTTTTATGACTGTTTTTGTATGCTTGACTTTGATTCGCGAAAAAATGGATGCTGATCTTAGTTTTGATTTTGTTTGTCGTGCGGGAATTTGTGGATCTTGTGCTATGATGATCAATGGTGTACCAAAACTTGCTTGTAAGACTTTAACAAAAGATTATGAAGATGGCGTTATTGAGCTTATGCCTATGCCAGCGTTTAGACATATTAAAGATTTGAGTGTAAATACTGGAGAATGGTTTGAAGGTATGTGTAAGCGTGTTGAAAGCTGGGTTCATAATGAAAAAGAAACCGATATTTCAGCACTAGAAGAACGCATAGAGCCTGAAGTTGCAGATGAAACTTTCGAACTTGATCGTTGTATAGAATGTGGAATTTGTGTTGCTTCATGTGCAACTAAGCTTATGAGACCTGATTTTATAGGAGCTACAGGACTTTTAAGAACTGCAAGATATTTACAAGATCCACATGATCATAGAAGCATAGAAGATTTTTATGAATTAGTGGGCGATGATGATGGTGTTTTTGGATGTATGTCTTTGCTTGCTTGTGAGGATAATTGCCCTAAAGATTTACCTTTGCAAAGTAAAATCGCTTACATGAGAAGACAACTTGTTGCTCAAAAGAACAAATAAAAACTTCCCCTTTTTTAAGGGGAAAACATGAAAGATTTGCTTCAAAAAATTTGGAAAAATAAACTTCAATTTTTGGATTTTAATCTTAATTTTACCAATAAAAATATTTTAGATGTATCAGAACTTGCTATCATTTTAAGCGTAAATCAAGAAAATTATGAAAGATATTTTCTTTTAAATGAATTTAGAATTATTTTTGAAAAAATTCATTTAAGAGTCGATATTTTTAGTGTTCAAAAGGCTCAAATTTGCGCAATCAATCTTTTTAAATCAGGATGGATTAAAAAGCAAGAATTATTAGATGCTTTACAAATTTTGCAAAAAATTTCAGATAATTGTGAAGTTTTTAATTTCATTGAAAAAATGGAAATAAAAGTTGTAGATAAAAAAGAACTTTTTTTAAAAAAATGTGATCAATTAGATATTATTGCTTTAGAGCTTTATAAATTAAGTTTTGATGAGAATGTAAAAATAAGACTTCATAAAAAAATAGATAAATTTAAAAAATTAGATTTTAATATCGCAGTGACTGGAATTATGAATTCAGGGAAATCTAGTTTTTTAAATGCTCTTTTAAAAAAAGATATTTTAGGGGTATCAAATATTCCAGAAACGGCTAATTTAACTCTTATAAGTTATGGTGCAAATAAAGAAGTTATGATTTATTTTTGGGATAAATATGAGTGGCAAAATATATTAAAAACTTCTAGCTTTAATGAAGAATTAAAAGCTTTTTTTGATCGTTTAGTTTTAGAGCTTGATATTGATAAATATATAAAAGATGAGGCCTTAAGTCAAAAAATTAATTTAGAAGATTTAAAAAATTTTAGTTCTGCTAAAAATAATATTTCGGCTTTGATTAAAAAAATAGAGATTAAAAGCGATTTGGAATTTTTAAAAAACAATGTTTGCATTGTTGATACTCCTGGGCTTGATGATGTGGTTATTCAAAGAGAAATTTTGACAAATGAATATTTAAAAGAGAGTGATTTTTTAATCCATCTTATGAATGCTTCACAAGCATTAACTCAAAAAGATATCGAGTTTTTAACTCATTGTTTATTAAATTCGCGTTTGAGTAAATTTTTAATCATCTTAACAAAAGCTGATCTGCTAAAAAAACAAGAGCTTGATGAGGTGAAAAATTATATTAAAAAGGTTCTCAAAGAAAAGCTTAAAGATGAAAATTTAGTCGCAAAGATTGACTTTTTATCAGTAAGTGCGAAAATGGCCAATGATTTTTATAAAAATCTTGCAAGTGAGGAAAGTCTTGAAAAAAGCGGAATGAAAGAATTTGAAAATTATTTATTTAATGAGCTTTATTCTGGAGAAAAAAGTAAAATTGCCTTAGAATCTTATAAAAAAGAATTGCTACTAGAGCTAGATTATCTTTTAAAAGAATATGAATTGCAAAATAAATTTATACAAGAAAAAGAACAAAATTTAGACGAACAAAACAAGCAATTTTTACTTCAGATGCAAAATCAAGAAAAAATCTTAAAAGAAGCCAAAGGCGAGATTTCAAATTCCATTTTGGAACTTAAAAATTTAGAAAGCGGGATTGATAATCTTGTATTATTGCTTGCAAAACAGCTTAAAGATAGGCTAGTTGATGAATTAAAATATTTTAAAAATAAATCTCAAAAAGTTGATATAAAACGTATTTTAATGATCATAGATACAACGATTAAAGATGGTATAAGCGATATCTTAAGAGAAGTTAAATTTAAAAATATGAAAAAAATTGAAGAATTAAAACTTCATCTGTCTTTGAAATATGATTTTTTAAAAGAAAATTTTAGCGATGATTTTGAAAATTTTAAAGATAAAATTTCTAAAGATATAGAAAGTATTTTTAATGATGAAAAAATAATATTACTAAAACTTGAAATTGAAAATATTATGAGTCAAAATATTGATTTATTTGATCTTGAGATCAAATTGACTCAAAGCATTAATACTATTTTTCAAAATTTCAATTTTGAAAGCGTTTTGCAAAGTCTTGATATCAATGGAGCATTTTTTCATTTTTTAGATCAAAAACTTCAAGATTATGAAGAAATTCAAAAAGAAAAGCTAAAAAATATTGAAGATTTAATGGATAAAATCAACGATAAAAATAGCAACATACTTACTTCTTTTGAAGATAATTTGCAAAATATTGCTAAATTAAAACAGCTTAGAATGGATCTTTTGCATGCAAATTAATATTTTAAATGATTTTATAAGTTCTTATGAAAAAGCTTATATTAATCATTATGATGATAGTTTTAGCGGAAAAATTAAAACAATTTGTCAAAATCTTAATGAACCTTTTATGCATCCAAGTCCTGAATTGAGTAAAGAATTACAAGAGTTATGTTTTTCATTAGATAAAAATATCAATATAGCAATTATCGGGCAATTTTCTAGTGGCAAATCAAGTCTTTTAAATTTGATCCTAAAAAAAGAATGTTTGCCTACAGGCGTCATTCCTGTAACTTTTAAGCCAACTTTTTTACATTATGCAAAAGAATACTTTTTAAGAGTGGAATTTGAAGATGGTAGCGATTTGATTACTGAAATAGAAAATCTTGCTTTATATACAGATCAAAGAAATGAGATTAAAAAGGCTAAAAATTTACACATTTTTGCTCCGGTGCCTTTATTGAAAAAAATCACTCTTATTGATACTCCTGGTTTGAATGCAAACGAAAATGACACCTTAACCACATTAAGTGAGTTAAAAAATATCCATGCAGCTATTTGGTTAAGTTTAATCGATAATGCAGGAAAAAAAGCGAAGAAGAGGTTATCAAAGAAAATGCGGAAATTTTGGGCGAATATAGTATTTGCGTTTTAAATCAAAAAGATAAATTAAATGAACAAGAACTGGATAATGTTTTAAATTATGTTAGAAAAAATTTTTCTCAATATTTTAAAGATATTATCGCTATATCTTGCAAAGAAGCTAAATTTCAAGAAAGCTATAAGCATTCTAATTTTGAACTTTTAATTGATTTTTTACAATCTATCGATGATCAAAAAGTAAAGGAAAAATTTACAAGAAGAAAAATATTTAATTTATGTAAAATTTTAGACAATGAAAATAAGCTTTTTTTAGATATTTTTGATCAACTTTTCTTAAATTTTCAAACTTATGAAGAACATGCAAATTCCATTTACGAAAGATTTTTAAAAGAAATTGAAATTTTAAACCATCAAGTTTTAAATCAACTAAAAAGCATCGGTGAAAAAATTTCAAATGAAATTTTTAATTGTATTAAAGAAAAAGAAGCTTATTTTTATCAAAAATCAAAAAAAATTTTAACAAAAAATTTATACGTAAAATATGCCTATAAAATACCTTACATTTCAACTGATGATACTTATTTATCGATGTTTTATCATTCAGATTCTATGAATAAAGAATTTAAAAAAATTAAAAATGAAATTTATCATTCTTTTGAGCAAATTAAGGAAAATTTAGTCAATTTGGTAAATGTTTTGGAAAAGAAAATTTTATTTTTTAAATCAGAATTTTCAAACATTCAAAAAGATAATGTTTTTCAAAGCGATAGAAATTTTAGTGAGCTTAGAGTTTTTTCAAATGCGAGTGAAGAATATTTTTTAAAAGACTTTAAAGGACTTTTGTTTAAAAATGCATTAGAGCTTGATTTATTTTTTGAAAAACTCAATTTAAAAGCTTTTGCAAATTATGAAAACGCGACAAGACTCACCCTTAGCTTTTTAAGTGATAAAATAAATCAAAGTCGCACTCTTTATGAGTTAGATAGCTCCAAATTTGCTCTATTTTATCCTAAAAAAAGTGAAATTTATGAAAGGGTTTTAAAGGAGCTTAATGTTTATGAATTTGAAAATTTATTGATCGATAAGCCAGCTATTACAAAAATGATCAAGAATTTTTTTAAGGACAATAAAATTTTAATTGAAAATAAAAAACATTTTATAGAGTTTAAAAAAACGGAACTTGATAAAAGAAAAAACCAAATCATTAAATCTTTCGAACTTTTAAAGGAATAAAAATGCTAAAAAGAATTCTAATTTTAATATCAATTTGCTGCAGTTTCATTTTTGCTTTTAGTGATTTAGAAAGAGCCTTGCAGCTTTATGAAGAAAATAAATTTTCTAAAGCGTATGATATGTTTAAAAAACTTTGTGAAAAAGATAGTGCAAAATCTTGTTTTTCTATGGCTTATATGCTTGAAAATGCTCAAGGAGTTTCAAGAGATATTAATACTGCTTACAAATTCTATAATAAAGCATGTAATTTAGGTTTGCCTGAATCTTGCTTTAACATGGGGCTTATTTTGCAAAATCAAGGCTATGCTAATGAATCAATTTTGGCTTTTAATAAAGCATGTAATTTAGGAGATGTGAAAAGTTGTAACAATATAGCTCTTTTTTATGAAAAAGATAAAGATGGAAAGTTGGCGACTTATTTTTACAAAAAATCTTGTCAGTTAAAAGACGCTGCTGCTTGTTATAAATTGGGTTTTTTATATGAAAAAGGAGAGTTAGTAAGGCAAAATGTAAAATATTCTCTATCTTTTTATTTTAAAGCTTGCAATTTAGGCTATGCTGAAGCGTGTTATCTTCTTGGACGCTACAACCAGCTTGAAACAAAAGATTTGCAAAAGGCTAAAATTTATTTTGGTATGGCTTGTGATAAAAAACATAAAGAAGCTTGTGCTGCTTATAAAGAATTAAATTCTAAAACTATAGAAATTTATTAAATTTTCTATAGTTCTTCATCAATTTTTAATAATATTTATTATTTTTTTGATTTAAAGTCTAGCTAATATTAATAAGAGTAATATAATCTTAATTGCGTATGTAAAGGAGAAACAAAATGCAAGATAATATTATAGATAGAAGAAGTTTTTTTAAATTAGGACTTCTGGGTGGCTCTGTTGTAGCTGCAAGTACTTTAGGTGGTGGTGCTGTATTAAAAGCAGCAGAGCTTACAGGTTCTCCAAAATCTTTACAAACTAAATCAAACAAAATTAGAGGCAGAATGTTTTTTCAAACTCAAACTGAATTTGATACTTTGAGTGCAGCTTGTGAAAGAATTTATCCTAAGGATAAGCAAGGAGAAGGAGCTATTGATCTAGGTGTTCCTTATTTTATTGATAATCAATTAGCATCGGCGTATGGATACAATGATAGAGAATATATGCAAGGACCTTTTATAGATGGCAAAGAGGAGCAAGGATATCAAACTCCTATGAAACGTAAGGATATTTTTTTAGAGGGTGTTCATGCTTTAGAAACAAATGCTAAAAAACGTTATAAAAAATCTTTTTCTTTACTTAAAGGAAAAGAACAAGATGAAATTTTAAGAGATTTTGAAAAAGGTAAAATTCAAACCATAGGTTTTAAATCTTCCTATTTTTTTACTCTTTTAAGAGAAATGACAATTGCAGGAGTTTTAGCAGATCCAATTTATGGTGGAAATGATAATAAAAACGGTTGGAGAATGATGCAGTATCCTGGAGCTCAAATGAGTTATATAGATAAAATTGCAAGTGATGAATTTTTTAATATCGAACCTGTAGGTTTAGCGGATATGGAGGATTAGAATGGCTGAAATATTAAAAAAAGTAGATGTGGTAACAGTAGGTGCAGGTTGGACAGGTGGTATTATAGCCGCAGAGCTAACAAAGGCAGGACTTAATGTCCTTAGTTTGGAACGAGGACATATGCAAAGTACTGAAAATTTTAATTTTATCCATGATGAATGGAGATATGGAATTAATTATGGTTTAATGCAAGATTGCTCCAAGGATACTGTTACTTTTAGAAATGATTTGAAAGAATTGGCTTTACCTTATAGAAAAATGGGTTCTTTTTTGCTTGGAAATAACGTTGGGGGTGCTGGGGTTCATTGGAATGGTTGGACTTTTAGATTTATGCCTTATGATTTTGAAATCAAAAGTAGAAGTTTTAAGCGATATGGAAATAAATTAGGTGATGATTATACTTTGCAAGATTGGGGCTTAACTTATAAAGATATGGAGCCTTATTATGATAAATTTGAAAAAACCTGTGGAATTTCTGGAGAGCCTAATCCGCTTGCTGAAAAAATGGGTTCTTTTAGATCAAATCCTTATCCTCAAAAACCTTTAGAAAATACAAAAATACTCAAACGTTTTGAAAATGCGGCAAAAGAGATGAATTTGCATCCATTTAGATTACCAGCAGCTAATTCAAGATCTAGCTATACTAATCCAGATGGTCAAGAATTAGCTCCTTGTGAATATTGTGCTTTCTGTGAAAGATATGGTTGTGAATATGGAGCAAAGGCAAGTCCTATAACAACGGTTATTCCTAAAGCTATGAGTACAGGTAAATATACTATACGGACTTATAGTAATGTTACACAAATTCTAAAAAAAGACGGCAAGGTAACAGGGGTAAAATTTGTAGATACTCGAACCATGGAAGAATATATTCAACCTGCTGATATAGTTGTGCTTACAAGCTATGTATTTAATAATGCTAAGCTTTTAATGGTGAGTGAAATAGGATCTCAGTATGATCCAAAAACAGGCAAAGGAACTTTAGGTAAAAATTATTGTTATCAAATGAATATGGGAACAACAGCTTTTTTTGAAGAACAATTTAATACTTTTATGGGATCAGGTGCATTAGGAACAACTTGTGATGATTTTATAGGAGATAATTTTGATCATTCTAAGGAAAAATTTTTACATGGAGCTATGATTTATAGCGTTCAATCAGGAAATCGTCCTATACAATCAGCTCCAGTTCCTCAAGGAACGCCTTCTTGGGGTGCTGAATTTAAAAAAGCATTAAATTATAATTTTACAAGAAATATTTTTATAGGTGGTCAAGGGGCTTCTTTACCTCATAAAAATAATTATTTAAGTTTGGATCCAACTTATAAAGATGCTTTTGGAATGCCGCTTTTACGCTTAACTTATAATTTTACAGATCAAGACAGAGCTTTGCATAAATTCATTACAGATAAAACAGCTCAAATAGCACAAAGAATGAAGGGTGTGAAATCAATTAAAAAAGGCTCTTATCTTAAAAATTATAGTATTGTGCCTTATCAAACCACTCATAATACTGGTGGAACAACCATGGGGGCAAGTCCTGAAATCAGTGTAGTAAATACTTATTTGCAACATTGGGATGCGGATAATCTTTTTGTTGTAGGAGCTAGTAATTTCCAACATAATAGTGGCTATAATCCAACAGATACTGTAGGGGCTCTAGCTTATCGTTGTGCTGAAGGAATTTTAAAATATCATAAAAGTGGAAAAATTCTTGCTTGAAAGCCTTTGCTTTCAAGCCTATTTATAAATTTTGAAATTAAATTACTGCAAAACTTAAAACTAAGTTTTAAGAGGCAATACTAAAATTAATATAATTATTTTGAGAGTTTTGTTGATAAGTTTTAGCTACGAAATTTTTAAATTTTTTATCTGTTGTTTCATCTGTAGATGATTGTTTGGAATTTTTTAATTCTGTATTATTAGATTCTTCTGTTTTTTCTTTATTTTCCTCTTCTTTTTCTTTAGCTTCTTCGGCTTTAAGTTTCATTGCCTCAGCTCTTGCTTCAAATTCCATTTTTGTAGCATTAGCCGCTACTTTATAATCTTGTGGACTAGGATCCGCAGGAGCCATAGCTGCGGCTACGATTTGACGAGCATTAGCTATTGTTTCTTCTGGTGTATTTCCTTTTTGCATGCTGATAGGAACTTCGCCTGCTGTAGCATACATTTGATTATCAGGTCCCCTAGTATAGGTAAAACTTGCAGCTCCAGCTAATCCACCACCAGCAGCTTGATGTGCGGCTTCATGTGCTTTTACATTTCTATCTATATTTTGGAGTTCTCTAAGTTGCTGAATTTGTTTAGCGTCAAGTTCAACGCCATTGATCATTTGTGTATCTCGTTGATTATTTTCTTTAGATGAGGTATCATCGTTATTTTTCGCATCTATAGAATTGCTATTTTTTGAGTCATTAGAAGAGTGATTAAAATGATAATATGAGCCATAATTTGAGCCAATTTGCATTTATTCTCCTAACATTTTTCTAAATTTTATCCATTTTATCTTAAAAATTTGATAATTTTTGTAAAATATTTTTATGATTTTTAATTTAATAAGGCGTAATAATGATTTATAAAAACGATTTAATTTACATAGAAAAAGAAGAATCTCAAATTCCTTGGATAAAGATTTTCACTCAACATCCTTATAAAGAATTAAGTGATTGCCCAAGTGATTTACAAAGAGAACTTTTTGATAAAATTTTACTTTGTGAAAAAGCTATGATTGAATTTTATAATCCAGAAAAAATCAATATAGCCTCATTTGCAAACTATGTACCAAGAGTTCATTTTCATATAATGGCCCGTTTTAAAGATGATGCTTATTTTCCAGAATGCATGTGGGGAAAGCAACAAAGAGAAATGAAAGATTTAAAATTGCCAAATTTTGATGATTTTGTGAAATTTTTACTCAATACTTTAAATTGATATTAATTATTGATTATTTTTTCTCTTATACAATTTCTTTCACCAAAATTATTATTAAAGGAAAAAAATGAAAAAAATTTTACTAAGCTCTTTAGTTGTTGCATCTTTCTTGAGTACAGGTTTATTTGCACAAGAATACACTTTAGATAAAGCTCATACAGATGTTGGTTTTAAAATTAAACATTTACAAATCAGCAACGTAAAGGGAAATTTTAAGGATTATAGCGCAGTTATAGATTTTGATCCTAAAACTTATGAATTTAAAAAACTTGAAGCTGTAATCAAAGTAGCCTCTGTTAATACTGATAATCAAACCAGAGATAATCATTTGAGACAAGATGACTTTTTTAAAGCAAAAAAATATCCTGATATGACATTTGTAATGAAAAAATATGAAAAAATTAGTAAAGAAAAAGGAAAAATGACAGGGATCTTAACCATAGCTGGAGTTTCAAAAGAAGTGGTTTTAGATACTGAAATAGGCGGTATGGCTAAAGGAAAAGACGGCAAAGAAAAAGTAGGCTTTTCTTTAAATGGAAAAATCAAGCGTTCTGAATTTAAATTTGGTGCCGGAACTTCTACGCTTACTTTAGGTGATGATATCACTTTAAGTATTGATGCTGAAGCAAACGAAAAATAATACTAAATCTAAGAGAGCTTTTCTCTTAGATTTTCTAAAATATAAGTTAAACTTTTATCCTTATTTTCTTCCCATATAAGTTTAAATTCTGGTTTAAAGCTTTCATTTTCTAATTTTAATTCTGTATTTTTTAAAGTCGATTCTAAAAAAGCAAGATGATTTAAAGCAGTATTTTTGTCATTAAAAATTAAAATAAAATCATAATTTTGTATAAAAATTTTTGTCTTAAAGCGTTTTAAAATTTTAGCAATTTGTTTTAAAATAAGTTTGACATAAGATTCTTGAGTATATTGTAATTCATTAAAATGAAGTAAGGCGATGATGTAATGATCTTTTCCTTTAAGATAATGCATCAATTTTTTTTCATTGGGCAATTTTGTCAAGGTATCAAAAAATAAATTTTGATATATTTGATACAAAATAACAAAGCAAAAAATCAAACTAGCAAATTCAAAGTATTTAACACTACAAAAAAAATCAAATAAAAATTGTAAATTTGCTCCAACAAAGGCTAACAAAAGATAATATTCTTTTCTTTTAAAGCTTTGTATAATCAAGATAAAAGCACAAAGGATAAAAAATAAAAAAGCAAGTTCATTGATCGGTTTAAGTAAAATTAAATTTAAATGAAAGTCTAAATTACTAGCATTGAAATTAGTGTTATTTGGGAGGATAAAACCTAAAATTGCTATAAAAATGATGATTAAAAAAGAGCTAAGATTGCTTTTTTCTAAAATTTTATTGGATATTTTTTTTACTCCAAGTAAAACAAAAATCAAAGGCAAAAATAAAGAAACAAACAAGTGAGCTTGAAATATACTATTGAAAAAATAAGGCAAATGAAAGACAAGTAAAGCAAGAGTGATAAAAAATATACGCGTATTTTTAAAATAAAAAGCTAAAAATAACGTTAAAATTTCACAAATCAAACTAAAATAACTTAAAAAATCTAAAAAAAACATCAATCAACCTTATAAATAATAAAAATTGAGAATTTTATATAAAAAAACTTAAAAATTAGTCTTTGTTAAATTTTGAGATTTCTTCTTGGATTTTTTGTTCCATATGAAGGAGTTCTTCGTAGTCTTTTTTCTGCTTTTCTAAAAGTTCATCAAATTTAAATCCTAGCATGACAATACGATATAAATTAGGTTTATATTTTCTCCAGTTATATAGTGTGCTTACATCAACATCAATTTCATACGCCATGTCGCGTTTGCTTTTTTTGATCATCTAATTCCTATTAAAATTTTTAAAATTCTACATTAGTTTTTCTTTATTAAAAACATTTGAAATATTCAATTATTTATTATAAAAATATTTAATATTTCAATAATAATTAAGTTTTAATGTGGAATAATTCCAAAGTTTTATTTATTTTTAAGGAGTTTAGTTTATGGATTTTAACAATGTTCTTTTTTCTGTGCAGGATAAATTGCCAAAAGATGGTATATCTGCTATGACTTTAAAAGAAAAATTTGAAAGCTTAAGCGAAAGCAAACAACAAGAAGTTGCAAGCAATCTTCCTATGCTTGGGTTAAAAAGTCCAGCTTTGGTCTTTTGGGTAGGGACTTTTTTATTTGGTGCTTTTGGAGTAGGACGTTTCATGATAGGCGATATGGCACTAGGATGTGTTCCTTAGGACTTACTCTAGTTGGTTTTATTTGTGGTTTATTTATGCTTGAAAGTACTTTTTTTGCGATTTGTTATTTTATTTTTGGTTTTGCAAATTGGATTTGGTGGATTGTGGATATGTTTTTAGTGGGCAAAAAACTTCGCAAACAAAATTTTGACAAAATTTTTAATCTTATGCAGTGATTATTGTTTTAAATTTTTTAACTAGTAATTCTATTTTTAAAGAAAGGAAAATTTTACTTTGTGAATGCTGAAGATTTTGGAACTTTTACAGGTTTTTTACTGATAGTTTTATATATGTTGCCTGCAGTCATAGCTTTATGCAGGAAACATTCAAATTGGTTGATTATATCTTTGCTTAATTTTTTGTTAGGCTGGACTATAATCGTTTGGATAGTGTGTTTAATTTGGTCATTTGTGAGTGGAGTAAAACAAACTATTATTATAAGAGAAGAAAAAAATAAGGAGAAAAAATGAAAAAAGTTTTATATTTTATTGCGTTAGTATTATTTTTAGTTGGTTGCGGAAGTGATTTCCCAGGTCAACCAAGTGATGTTGCTAGGGTTCAGCAAACAAAATACGGCAATGGAAATTTAAAGGAAGAAATTCCTTATAATAAAGAGTCAAGAATTCATGGAGTAAAAAGAACCTTTTATCCCGAAGGACAGTTAGAAAGTGAAGAAAACTATAAAAATGGAAAGAAAGAAGGAATAAGCAAAGAATATTATGAAAATGGACAGCTTATGGCTGAACTTAATTATAAAAACAACGAAAAAGTTGGAGAGTTTAAAGGATATTTTCCTAATGGAAAATTACAAGTTGAAGGAAAATTTTCATCCAACGGAAAAGGATATGTGGGTAGTTTTAAAGAGTATTATGAAGATGGAAATTTAAAAAAAGAAGAAAATTATAATGACGAAGGTAAAGAAGATGGTTTGCAAAAATTTTATAATGCAGATGGTTCTTTGCGTAGTGAAGGGAGCTATAAAAACGGCACCAAAGATGGAGTATTTAGAACTTATGAAAATGGAGCAGTTATTAAAGAGCAAGAGTTTAAAAATGGTGCTTTAATACAAAAGTCTAACTAAAGGGAAATAATATTGCAAAAAATGATTTTTTTGTTATTTTTAGGTTGTGCGGTTTTAAACGCACAACCTATTGGCGAGTGTAATAATTTTTTAATTATCCAAAAATTAAAAGATGTATTTAAGGATAAAATTGTAAAAAATTTTTACAACTCTATCAATTTAAAAGAAATACTTGAAGATTTTGAAGTTAATGAAAGCGAGTATCTCGAGTTTATTGATGAGATGAAAGAATATATCGAGATTGATTCTATTTCTTCCTTTGAAAAATTTGATGAAAATACATGCAAAGCTATTGTCAATGTTAAAATAAGAATTGATGAAGGTAAGTACGAAAAAGGTTCTATAGAGATTGTTTATAAATTTTTAGATTCGGATAAAATAAAAATTACAAATATGAAAGAAAATTAATTAATGATAGAGAGGGAAAACAATGTTGCGAAAAATGATTTTATTATTGTTTTTAGGTTGTGCGGTTTTAAACGCACAACCTATTGGTGAGTGTAATAATTTTTTAATTATTCAAAAATTAAAAGATATACTTAAGGATAAAATTTTGCAAAATGCTTATGATTCTAGCGGTTTAAAAGGAATGGGTGTTGATTATGAAGAATATCTTGAAAAAGCTAAAGAATACCCAGGTGCTATGGTAGAGATTAATTCTATATCTTCATTTGAAAAAATTCGTGATAATGAATGCCTTGCGATTGTAGATGCAAAAGTAATGGGAGATAAAGGTTTTTTTACAATTACATATGAAATTTTAAATTCACATAAAGTAAAAATTACAAATATTATTATGCGTTAATTCAATCATTTATATTTTAGAGCAATAAAACATTGCTCTAAATTCCAATCAAACTAAAATCAAGCTTTTTTTGCTACAATTTCTCAAAATTTTTTATAAGTAAAAATCTAAGGAATCTTTATGGTTGAAGTAAGAAATCTTACCATGCGTTTTGCAAATCAACTTTTATTTGAAAATGTCAATTTAAAACTCGTTCGTGGGCAAAGATATGGACTTATAGGTGCCAATGGTGCTGGAAAATCAACTTTTTTGAAAATTCTTTCAGGTGAAATAGAATCAAGTAGTGGTGAAGTTGTTTTTGATGAGGGTTTAAGGATCGCAGTTTTAGGGCAAGATCAATTTGCTTTTGAAAACTACACCATTAAAGATGCGGTTATGTGTGCCAATAAAAGATTATATGAGGCCTTAAAAGAAAAAGAAAAGCTTTATATGAGTGAAGAATTTACCGATGAAATCAATGAACGCTTAAGCGAACTTGAGATGATAACGGCTGAAGAGGATCCAAATTACGATTGTGAAACGCGTTGTGAAAAAATCTTAAGTTCTTTAAAAATCAAAGATTTTGATGCTTTGATGAGTACTTTGCAAAGTGCGGATAAATTTAAAGTTTTACTCGCACAAGTGTTATTTTTAGGTGCAGATGTGCTTTTTTTGGACGAGCCTACAAACAATCTTGATCTAGAGGCAATTTCTTGGCTTGAAAATGAACTTTTAAGACACGAGGGAACTTTGGTAGTGATCTCTCACGATAGGCATTTTCTTAATAAAATTTGCACAAGAATTTTAGATGTTGATTTTAAGCAAATTCGAGATTTTGCCGGAAATTACGATGATTGGTATATGGCTTCGACGCTTTTAGCAAAACAAGCTGAACTTAAACGCGATAAAACTTTAAAAGAAAGAGAAGAATTAGAAAATTTTATCCGCCGTTTTAGCGCAAATGCATCCAAGGCAAAACAGGCCACAAGTAGGGCTAAGGCACTCGAAAAATTAGAGCTTGAGGAAATTAAAATTTCAAGTCGCAGGGATCCTAGTATCGTTTTTCGTTTAGGAAGAGAGATTGGCAATGAAGTTTTAGAGCTTAAGGGAATTTCTAAAGCTTATGAACATAGTTTATTTTCAAATTTGGAACTTAAGATAGAAAAAAATGATAAAATTGCTTTAATCGGAGCAAATGGCGTGGGTAAATCAACTTTGGCAAAAATCATTGCAAATGCCATCACTCCAGATAGCGGTAATTTACATTTAGGTGCAACTATAGAGCTTGGATATTTTCCACAAGATACAAGCAATATTATCAATGAAAATTTAAAGCTTTATGAATGGCTTATGAGTGAAAAATTTAAAGATTTAGATGAGATTAGAAAGTGTTTAGGAAGAATGCTTTTTAGTGGAAGCGATCAAGAAAAAATGGCCGCAAATTTAAGTGGAGGTGAAAAACATCGCTTAATGCTTTCTCGTCTTATGTTAGAGCGTCCAAATTTTTTACTTTTAGATGAACCTGATAACCATCTTGATCTTGAAAGTATTATTGCTTTAGGAGAGGCTTTGTATAATTTTCAAGGCGTGGTACTTTGTGTGAGTCACGATAGAGAACTCATCAGTTCTTTTGCTAATCGTATTTGGGAATTAAAAGATGGAAAACTTTTGGACTTTAGAGGAAATTATGAAGAATTTTTAGGAGAAAATAATGGCTAAATTTAGAATTCAATACAGTGCAGGTTTTGGGCATTTTACTCAAAATCATAAAGGTTTTGGTCCGACTATTTATATCGAAGAAGTTGTAGAATTTGATAACGGGAAAGATTATTTTGATTATATTGATTTTTATAAGGCTTATTCTAAGCCCGATGATACCTATTTTCATATCAGTTTTTTAGAGGATAGACCTTTAAGCGATAAAGAAATTACTATACGCAATGAATACCGAAAAATGCGTGATGAAAACTGCAAAAAAGCTAAAGAAAATTTCATAGCAAATCGCGAAATTGACGTGGAATATGTCCCAACTCATCACGATTAATCTTTAAAAGGAACGATTTTTGCTTGCATAATTTTTGCATATTTTGAAAGGAGAAAGTTATGCAAGTAAGTTACAAAACCATAAGCTCGTATGAATACGATGCTATCAGTGGTCAGTATAAAAAAGTGGATAAAGAAGTTGAGGATTATTCTTCTAATTCTGATTTCACAAGTCTTTTAGACAGATTAAGTGAGAATGAAAATTCGCAGAATTTGGATTCTAAAATAAACAATGAGAATTCAAATTCAAATCATTCTTTAAGCACATACGCTCAAAATTCAAATGTTTATGCTTATCGTTTTAGGCAAAATGAAGGGGATCTTTCTTTAAGATCTCAAAGTGCAAGTGTGCATAATGATCTTTTAAATCAGAATGAACAAAAGAATAGCTCTCTTTTGAATGATTTATTAAGTGCAATTTAATCAAAGTCCCATTTATGGGGCTTTACTGTCTTTGTATTTCTAGAGGTGTAAAATTTTTACAAAATACTTCAAATTTTTCTTTTTCATTTTTATTAACATAGAAACTCAAAATCACTCTTTCATCTATAAAATCGCGTTGAAATTTTAAAGTGTTTGAATTTAAAAAATGCTCCAAGCGCCCAAGATTTTTTATATTGATAACAATTTCAATTTTTTCTTTAATTTCAAAAGGCATTAAAGTTGAATGACAGATCACTTCATTAACAGCATCACTATATGCCCTTACAAGTCCTCCTGTGCCAAGTTTTATCCCGCCAAAATATCTCACTACAATGACAGCTGTATTGATCAGATCAAAACCTCTTAAAACATTTAAAGAGGGCATTCCAGAGGTTCCTTTAGGTTCGCCATCATCGCTTTTATCTTCTACGATTTGATTAAAATCATTTAAATATCTATAAGCATAGACAAAATGCACAGCTTTTGGGTGTTCTTGTTTTAAATTGCTTAAAAGTGTTTTAAAATGCTCATAAGGACAAAGAAAAGCTAAAAAAGTGGATTTTTTGATTTCAATACTGCTTGTATAAATTTGAGTGACAATTTGCATTTTAACCTTAGGTGAATTAAAAATTTATATATAGCTCGATTAAAATAAACATAGTATCAATTTTAAGCTAAATTTATAATTTAAGATTAATTTGCTAGAATTAAATTCATGAAAAAAGTCAAAAAAACGCATTTTATTATTTTATTGATCTTTGATTTTTTAGCCCTTTTTTATGGAATTTCTACTTTAAGTATCAGTAGTGATGAGGCTGAAATTTATTTTGGAGAAAGAAATTCTCTTTTATTTTTTTCGCATGATTTGCTTTATTATCTGACTCATTTTGGAACTTTTATTTTGGGTCAAAATGATTTTGGCTTAAGATTTCCTATTTTGTTTTTTCATTTTTTAAGTTGTTTTTTACTTTATAAATTAGCACAAAAATATACCAAAACACCTCTTGATACCTTTCTTTCACTTTTACTTTTTATTTTACTTCCTGGGACTGTTGCGAGTGCTTTATTGGTCAATGAGGCTGCTATAGTTATTTTTTTAACATTAGCAATACTTTGTGCTTACGAGTATGAAAAAAAATGGCTTTTTTATCTTCTTTTAATCCTTTCTTTGTGCGTGGATAAATCATTTAATATTTTATTTTTAACCTTTTTCTTTTTCGGAATTTATAAAAAAGATTTTCTTTTATTGAATTTATCTTTGATACTTTTTGGAATCAATATCAGTTTTTATGGTTTTGATATAAGCGGACGTCCAAGAGGATATTTTTTGGATACTTTAGGAATTTTCTCCGCTTGTTTTTCTCCGCTTGTTTTTATTTATTTTTTTTATGTTATTTATCGTTTGATGTTTAGAGAGAAAAAAAGTTTACTTTGGTTTCTAATGAGTATTACTTTTATTTTTTGCTCCTTGCTTTCTTTAAGGCAAAAACTTTATTTGGAAGATTTTCTTCCATTTTGTGTCATTTGCACTCCTTTGATGATAAAAACTTTTATGGAAAGCTATCGCGTAAGATTGCCTGTGTTTAGATTGAAATATAAAATTTTTATAGAATGCACAGTTATTTTTTTGTTATTTTGTTATTTTGTTATTATAGGAAATCAATTTTTGTATTATATAGTTTCAAATCCTAAAAGAAATTTTGCAAACAATTACCATTTTGCTAAAGAATTAAGTCAAGAATTAAAAAAGCAAAATATTTTTGCGATCAGAGTTTCTGATGCCTTACAAAAAAGATTAAAATTTTATGGGATTAAAGATAGCAATACTTTTTATTTGAGTGCTATAAAAAATGATAAAGAAGATGATAAAAATCAAAAAATAATCAAAGTCAAGTTAGGTAAATTTGAAAAAAAATATCAAATCAAAAGCTTTAAGTAAGGCTTTTACTCTTTTAGAACTTGTTTTGATTATTTTTATTTTAGGCATTGTTATTTCTATAGCTAAAATCAATATAAAACAAGACAGATCGATTTTGGGCGCAAAACAAATCCTTAATGATATCAATTATCTTAGAAATTTAGCCATGATACAAGAAAGCTTTAGAAATTCAGATCTAGCGGTGGCCAAAAGAGAATGGTATAAAAGCAGGTGGCAACTCTATTTTATCAAATCTGCAGCGACTGATTATGAGCAAACTTATACTATTTTTTTAGATAAAAATGGCGATGGCAATGCAAATTTAGGTAAAACAGATATCAATATCGATAGAGAAATCGCCATAGATATCTTAAATCCTAAAAAACTCATGAATTCAGGACAAAGCGGAGTGATCGATAAGGATGATGAAAAAGCAACCAAAAGATTTAATATTTTTAAAACTTTCGATATAGAAAAAGTTGAATTTAAAGGATCTTGCAGCGGTTCGACAAGAATTGTTTTTGATGAAATGGGAAGATTATATTCTCCGCTTAAAAATTCTAAAAGTCTCTATGATAAAAATTTAGCAAAAAGTGGCAAAAATTGCATCATTCGCTTAACCTCCAAATATAAACGTCAAATTTGCATAGTGATTGATCCTCTAAGTGGATATGCTCATATTCCCAAATTTAGCAATTTTAATCAGCAATCACTGATCTACAATGGAAAAACAACTGAGTGTTCTAAAATTTAGTTAAAATAAATTTTAGATAATGTCACAAATTAGCTTTTGCATTATTTTAATCACATCTATAAAAATTAAAATCTTTACTTTTTATAGATGATTTAAAAATACATCCACTACTAAAACACTTTTCTAAAAAATAATAAAATTTATTTATCAATAATAATAAAAAATTTTAATTTGATAATTTTAGTTATATTTTATTATAATTACAATTATTTTTAATTATAATTTTAATTATTTTTAAAAATAAAACATAGAACATCTTTTAAACCAGAGGTTAAAGCTAGTAAACAATCCCTATAATTTTAGCTTTAACCTTTCTAAAATTAAATCAAGTTGCAATGATTACATTGCTTTTTAATAATATAAATTATTTCTTAAATAAATATTTAGAAATGATTTTTAACCTAAGAAAGGATTTTATGAAAAATAAAAATTTATCTAAAAAAACAAAAAAAATTAAAAGCCAATCTATTTCTAAAAAATTCTTATTTTCTTTAGCAACAGTTTCTGTTTTAAGCACTTGTGCTGATGCTAAAATTAATGGCGGTGGTTGTAATGATACAACTTGTGGAACGGTAAGTAGCACACAAAATACTGCAATCACTGTAAGTGATAAAGATAATGTAAAATTAACTATTGAAAGTGGTGGTTCGGTTATAACAAATGGTACTTCTGTAACATTTAATAATAACTCATCGCTTCAAAATTTTGACAATCAAGGAACTATCCAAAATAATAGCAGCCAAGAAGCTATAAAATTTCATGGAGCTACTATAGATAATTTTAAAAATAGTGGACTTATTTCTGGTAGCTGGTCTGGTCTTGAAATAAATAGTGGAACAAATCATATAAAAACCTTTGAAAATAGCGGTACCATACAAAGCACAGGAAAAAATACAAACGGTATACTTCTTAAAAATGGAACTATAGATAATTTTACTAATGAAAAAAATGGATTAATTAGCGGTAAAGGTGATGGTATACTTTTTGAAAATTCAACTATAAAAACTTTAACTAATAGTGGAACCATAGAAGGAAAAGGTGTTGGGTTAAAACTTTTTAATAATGCTAGTAATAATACAATCGATACCTTAAAAAATACCGGAACGATTAAAGGTGGTGCTGAAGGTATTAATATGTCGAAAATAACAATTACTGATTTTTCAAATGATGGTGTAATTCAATCTGAAAATTGGAGCGGTGTTGTTTTGTATGAACAATCAACTATAGAAAATTTTACAAACAAAGGCACTATAGAAAGTAAAATAAAAGATAATGATAAGATTGGATTGGCGGGACTTTATATACAAAAATCTCACATAAAAACTTTTACTAATGAAGGTATTATTTCTGGAAATAATGGTGTAAGCTTATTTGCTGGTACTGTAGATAGTTTTATCAATAAAGGTACCATAATAGGAACTTCAAGTTATAAAAATACTGCGGCTTTATCACTTCAAAATTTAGAAGAAGATGGGCAAAGTCTTGTTAAAACTTTTACTAATGAAGGACTTTTAAAAAGCGAAAGTAATGGTATAGCTATAGAATCAGGAAGTAAAATAGAAACTTTAAACAATAAAGGAACGATAGAAGCTAAATTAAACGGTTTGTCTTTTTATATAGCTCCTCCTGCCGGTGATCTTATAGAGGTTGGCCAAATCAACCTTGAATCTAGTAGCGTTATTAAAGCAGGCAATGATGGACTCCATATAGATGGAAGTGATAAAGATATTAAAGTTAAAGGTATTGATGTAAAAAGTGGAGCATTGCTTCAAGGTGCTCG
>NZ_JACHTR010000018.1:0-34867 GCF_020135975.1 Campylobacter sp. W0014
TTAATGCTTTCTTATCATAAAGAATAGATAAATACTTCCTAGCAAAGTCGCTACAATACCCAAAGGAATTTCATAAGGAAATAAAATGATTTTAGATATAAAATAAGCTAAAAACATTAAGCAAATTCCAAGCAAAGCTGCCACAAAAAGCTGATTATAAAGCTTTTTAATACCCAATAATTTCATAATATGAGGAGCTAATAAACCCACAAAGCTAAAAGGGCCTATACATAAAGTGCTTAAAGCGCAAGCAAAGGCAGTTAAAACAAGAAAGATAATTCTAATTTTTATTACATCAAGCCCTACACTTAAAGCGCAATTTTCTCCCAAAGAAAAAATTTTTAAACTAGGATATAGCATATATAAAGCCAATAAAAAAATACTTGTATAGATTAATAAAAATAAACTTAAATTTTCATCTATATTAATAAGTCCAGCTTGAGTATAAGCTAAAAAAGCATAAGCTTTAAAATCTCCACTGGCTAAGAAAATTTTACCTAAAGCATCTACAAAAAACATTATAGCTATACCCATAAGGATGATTTTTTGCATATTGATATTAAATTTAAAGCTTAAAAAAAATAAAAAGCATAAAACCGATAAAGCCCCTATAATAGCAAAAATTTGAACATATTCTAAAGAAAAATACAAAGCAAACAAGATGCCCAAGCTTGCTCCGGAATTAATCCCTAACATCTCAGGCGATGCCATAGGATTAAAACTCAATCTTTGCAAGATAAATCCAACCAAAGCCAGCAAAACACCGCATAAAAGTAAAATAACAAGTCTATTCGATCTTAATACTAAAATTTCATCTGACATATTTTTAAAACTCAAAGTTGAAAAATCAAAATATAAATTAAGAAAAAATAACATCAAAACAAGTAAAATTAAACCTAAAATGATATATTTTTCTTTAAAATAAGAAAAAATATAAATATCATCATCACTAAAATTTTCTTTTAGCATTTTAAAAACAGCAAAAATAAGTAGCGGAGATCCAAGTAATGCCAAAACTCCCCCTGTAGGCAATTCAATCCCTTTTATAATTTGTAAAATTTGTAAAAATAAATCCACTCCAAACAATAAAAAAAAGCCGAAAAATCCACAAAATAAAAACTCTTTTCTTGTGTTTTTTATCTTAAAAAATTCCACAAAAATACTCGCAAACAAACCTAAAAAGCTAATCACCCCTACAAAAGAAACCACCAAAGTAATAAAATAAGCACTCAAACACAAAGCAAAGAATTTAACATAAAAGATATTTTGCCCAACACTGCTTGCAAGCTCATCTCCTAAATTTAAGATTTTCAAATAAGGGATAAAAAAATATAAACTAATCAACGCTATACTAGAATAACAAAAAAGCTCTACAACATCCTTAAAACCATTTTGAGTAAAATAACCACTATTAAAAAGCAAAAAAGACTTACTTTCTTCTGGATAAAAAAGGATCACTAAAGAACTTAAAGCACCAAAAACCATTCCACCTATAAGACCCAAAAGGATGATACTTGTAGAATTTAAATGCTTTTTAAGCATAAAAATGAACATTAAAAACAAAATTAAAAAAGCCCCTAAAAAACCCATCAACACTTTTGAAATATTCAAAAAATCAGGAAAAAATAAAGTAGCGATTAAAATAGCAAAACTACTACTAGGAGCCACACCTAAGGTTGTATCACTGGCTAAAGGATTTTGCATCACGATACGCAAAATTAAAGAAGAAAAAGCGAGTAAAAAACCGCACAATAAACACATAAAAAAACGGCTTAAATTATAATTTACAAAAACAAAAGAAAATAAATTTTCTTGATCATATTTTTTTAAAAAATCGAATTCAAAAAAAAGAAAAATACAAAGTAAAATAATCAATACAAATATACATGAAAAAATAATTTTTTTCACTCAATCACCTTCAAAAGATCTTTAGTAAAACGTCTCATACTCATCAATGATCCCGCACTCCAAATAGGCTCCAATTCATTATAATCTTTAAAAATATTCATTTTTTGATAAAAAGGATTTTGCTTTAATTCTTTATCAAGCACAAAAGGAGTTGGCTTAATCACTATAAATTTTGTTTCCTTTGGAAATTTTAAAAGATCTAAAAAACTTATAATATCAACACCCCAAGCATTGTTTGTATTTTTATCATAAGCATTTCTTAAACCAAGTTGATCCAAGACTGCACCAAAAAGACTGTGTTTATTATAAATCCTTAAATGTTTTTTATCTATAAATTGAACTATGGCAATGGGTTTGGTATAACGCAATTTCTTTTTAGAAGTTTCAAAAAAGATTCTTGTATCGTCGATAAGATTTAAGGCTTCTTGCTTTTTATTTAAGAGAATTCCTATCTGTAAAACACCTTCGTTGATGCTAGAATACACATCTTTTTTATTTTGATAAAAATCAATAATTTTTATTTTATTTTTTAAAAGATAATTATCAATACTAAATAAAGATGAAGTTATAATCAAATCAGGTTGCAAATTGATTATATATTCTATATTTGGTTGAACTCTAAGGCCAACATCTTTTACATCTTTAGGTAAAGCAGGTTCTTTAACCCAAGTATTGTATATCCTTTTATCTCCAACCGCTAAAGGCTGATAATTTAACATCATCATTGTTTCAGCCATAGTCCAATCTAAAGCAATGATTTTTAATTCTTTAGCTTGTATAAATTCAAATAAAATTAAAAATAAAACAACTATTTTTTTCATATTAAAAAAGTGCAATAGGAGATTTTCTTTTAGGGTGTTCTATAATATTAGCATCAATATTAAATATATCTTTTATTTTTTCTTCTTGCATAAATTCTTGCTTGCTTGCATTGAAAATAACCTTTCCTTCTTTTAAAGCAATGATTTCATCACAATACAATGCTGCCAAATTAATATCATGCAAAATCAGCACTATACCCACTTTAAATTCTTTATTTAATTTAGATATTAATTCCATCAATTCGAATTGATACACGATATCCAAAGCAGCCAAAGGTTCATCCAAAAATAAAAATTCGCTTTTCTGAGCTAAAAGCATGGCCAAAAAAGCTCTTGTCTTTTCTCCACCAGAAAGGGTATGAATTTCTCTATTTGACAAATTTAAAGTATTTGTCAATCTCATCACTTCTTCGATCAATCCTTCATCTTGATTTTTAAAAAACAATTTTTCATAAGAATAGCGCCCCATTTTCACAAGCTCTTTTACGCTTAAATATCCTAAATTAGGTAAATGTTGCGGCAAATAAGCTATTTTTTGGGCCATTTTTTTTGAAGAAAATTTTGCTATATCTTCATCATTAAAATAAACTTTTCCAGAAGATGGTTTTAATTGCCTAGCCAAAATTTTCAATAAAGTAGATTTTCCCGAACCATTGTGTCCCATCAGAGCATAAATTTTATCATTTTTGAAACATAAATTTGTAGGATAAATAATATATTGATTTTGATTTTTAAAATTTACATTGCAACTTTTTATGAGTGCCATTACTCATCATATCCTCATTTAAAAAACTTAAGCTCGGATTATAGCATAAAGAAAAATAAAAAATAAATAAAAAATAATTTTTCTTTAAATTTTAAAATTATATAATTCACATTTTGAAAGTCAATTTCATTATTATAATTAAAAATTTAATTTTATTTTTACAAAAGAAGGAGATCTTGTTTTTATGAATAAAATATTCAATTCTTTTTTACTTATTTCAATAAGTGCAAGTTTGGCTTTAGCTAAAGAATCCTCTTATGAACTCGGCACTGTTAGCGTTGTAGGGTCTGTTGAAAAAGGAAGTCAAAGCATGGATTATCTTAGTCCAAAAAGTGTTTCTGTGATCAGCTCTAAACAAATTCAAGAAGAAGGTGCAGAACAACTTGATGAAATCACTCGCTATGAAAGTGGTTTTGTTTCTCAAATTTATGGTGCAGATTTAGATACGACAGATTGGATTAAGTTAAGAGGGTTTGATGCGAGTTTAGTTTTAGACGGAACAGCAATTTACAAGGGTGGATATTTTGGATGGTCTCCTGATTTATATGGTTTAGAAAAAATAGAAGTTGTCAAAGGAGCTGATTCTCTAAGCTATGGCTCTTCTCAAAGTGGCGGCGTGATCAATCTAGTCAGTAAAAGACCTCAAAAAACTCCTATAGCAGAAATTGGAGCTAAAATAGGGAATTTATCTCAAAATGGCTTATTTTTTGATGTTGGAGATAAAACTTTTAATACAAACAGTGATTTTAGAATCGTAGGAAATTATTTTAGACAAAATGGACAGCTTGATGAAACTTGGCAAGAGCACTACTATTTTGCACCAAGTTTAGCCATAGATATAAATGATGATACTTTTTTAACACTTCTTGCAAGTTTTCAATACGATCAAGGAGTCCCTACAACCGGCTTTTTTCCTGTTTATGGAACCATTATTGATACACCGCAAGGAACAATTAAACCAAGTACAAATTTAGGATCGCCCTTGAGTGATTATCTAAAAAGAAAGCAATATTCCTTAGGATATGAATTCATACATTATTTCAATGATGAATTAACTTTTATGCAAAATTATCGCTATAATATGGAAGATAAAAGTCAATTTGCTGTAAGCTTTTCAGCTTTAGACCCTAATAATCCCACTACAGCCACAAGAAGTTCTATCATCTTAGATGGTATAGCAAGAAGCCATACTTTAGACAATAGACTGGTTTTAAAGCATAATTACAAAGAACTTGAAAATACTCTTACAAGCGGGATAGATTATCAATATATTTATGTCAATGGAAAATATGGTTATGGAAGCGCAAGCAATGTCAATATCTTTGATCCTGATCGTACTCCACAAATTAAAAGCAAAGTGCCTACCTATTTAGTAAAACAATCACAATTAGGCTTATATGTACAAGATAGAGCTAAGCTTTATGATAAATGGATTTTAGATCTTGGTATGCGTTTTGATAAAGCTAAAAGCAATGCAAAAAGCTTTAGAAGCAAAAGCGATTATAATATCAATCACACAACCTTTCAAACAGGCTTAATGTATGTATTTGAAGATATAGGATTGATGCCTTTTGTAAGTTATTCAGAAGCCTTTAGACCTATAGCTGGAAGTGATGGAGATGGTAAGGATTATAAACCTTACGAAAGCAGACAATATGAAGCTGGTTTTAAATATCTTCCTTATTTTATCGATGGAGAACTTAATCTTTCTTATTTTGACATCCAAGAAAAAAATGCTCTAGTAAATGCCGATCCAAGTGCGTCTATACCTGTATCTATACAAGCTGGAAAGCAAAATGCTAAAGGTTTAGAACTAAGCTCGAAAGTGGCTTTAAGTGAAAGTATAGATTATACTTTAGCTTATACACATTATTTTCAAACTCACACCTCTTTGGATGCATTAAAAACCATAAGAACGCCAATGATGCCAAAAGATATTTTTGCCACTAAAATTTCTCATACCTTTAAAATCGATCATAAGCAAAATTTTAAAAGCAGCTTTGGAGTACGCTATATAGGAAGTAGCACCGATGAAGCTGGAAACCCTAACATTAAGGTGCCTTCATACACACTTTATGATCTTGCTTTTAGATATAATTATGATAAATGGAATGTTCAATTAAATATCGATAATATCTTCAATAAAAAATATGTTAGCGGATGTTATTATTCTTGCTATTATGGCGAAGGTATTAAAGGAATTTTATCTGTTTCTTATAAATACTAATCACACTAATTTCTCTTAAGCTTAAGTATGTTATACTCTAGCTTATGAGATTTTTAAATATTATTTTATTTCTACCTTTAGCATTGCTTGGTTCTAATTTAAAAGAACTTATAAATTTAAGTCAAAGAAACGAGCAATATTTTATTAAACAAATTCAAAGCGAACAAGCTAAACTTGCAAGTAGCGAAGCTTTTAGAAATTATTTGCCAAGTCTTAGTTTAAATTCTGCCTATGTAGCTAACAATAAAGATCGTTTTATTATCGATCCTCAAGAGAGTTTATTTGCCAAATTTTCTCTTAATTTTCTACTTTTCGATGGTGGAGCTAGGGAAGCTAATTTAAGAGCTTTAAAAGAACAAGAAAAAATCAGTCTACTCAGCAAAGAACAAACTAGGAATTATTTAGCCCTAAATGCAACCACTCTTTATTTTAATTCTTTAAGTTTAAGAAAAATCATAGTCGCAGATGAACAAAAGGTAGAGTTTTTAAAATCAACCTTGCAAAGATTGAAAAAATTTTATTCAACGGGACTTAGCTCCAAAGATGAATTAGAAAGCATAGAAGCTAAATTTCATTTCAGCGTTTTAGCCTTGCATCAGAATGAATTAAAACTTGAAAATATCCAAAAAGAAATTAGAATTTTAACAGGAGAAAATCTCATCCCTGAAGGTCAAGCAACACTCGAAAAACCTTTTTATGATAGAGTGTTAAATAATTATGACGTGCTTATTGCAAGAGAAAATGTTAATTTAGCTAAAGAAAATGTTAATTTAGCTAAATCTCAATACTATCCTAAATTTTTTATTCAAGATAATTTCGGATTTTACAAAAACAATTACAATCCAAAAGTCCCCTATCCTTTTATTGATTTAACCAATGAAATTTTACAAAAATATTCACAAAATAATCAAATTATTTTAGGTTTAGAATGGAAAATTTTTGATTTTAATTCTAGAGCTAAAAAGGTTGAAAAAGAACGCTTGAATGTACAAATTGCAAATGCAAATGCAAGATTAAACGAAAGAAAAAACCGCGAAGAATTACTATATTTACTTAAAAATATAAAAGTTTTAAAAGAACAAATTATGGCTTTAAAATCAGCACTTAAAGCTGCTAATATAGCTTTTGAAAGTATAGATAAAAAATACAGCGCAGGACTTGTTTCTTACGTAGAATACTTACAAGCTTTAGAGGCTAAATTTAAAGCTCAAAGTGACTTAGAATTGGCACAAAATGAATTTGAAATCACAAAAGCAAATTATTATTTTAATGCTGGAATACAAATCATTTCAAAGGTGAAACAATGAAAATATTTTTATTTTTAATATTTTCTTTCAATATGATTTTTGCGGAAGAAATTTATGCTAGTTTCAATGTAGAAGCCTCAAAACAAAGCAAATTAGCCATAGAAAGTATAGGAATAGTTTCTCAAATTCCAATCACAATCGGACAAAGGGTTAAAAAAGGAGATCTTTTACTCACTCTTGATCAAGCCAGCGAAAAAATAGCGCTTGAAAATGCTAAAAATTCATATAAACTAGCTTTAGCTCAATACGAAAATACAAAAAGCAAGATGAAAAAAATCAATTCCGTTCAAGATGTTATCGATAAACAAAGCTATGAAGATATGAAAACGCAATTTAATATTGCTAGTTTAAATTTAACCAAAGCTAAAATCAATATAGATTATTATAAAAATATACTTGAAAAAAAAGAATTAAGAGCCCCTTATGATGCAATCATTGCAAACAAATTTATACAAATTGGAGAAGGGGTTGGTGGAGTAGCTCAACCCTTGATAGAAATTTTTTCTTATCCACAAAGCAAACTTATTTTAAGCTTTGATGAAAAATATAAAGATAAAGTAAAAGTTGGGGATGAATTTATCTATAAAATAGATCAAAGCAATAATCAAATCAAAGGAAAAATCAGCTTAATTTATCCAAGTATAGAAATCAGAACAAGAAAAATTTATGCTGAAGTTGAAGCTTCTGGATTAACCCCGGGTCTTTTTGGGGAAGGTAAAATCATTACAAAAGATTAAAATATGTTTAAATTAGCGATAAATCGACCCATTACTGTATTGATGTTTTTTTTAGCACTCATTATTTTTGGGCTTATTTCTGCATTTAATATGAGTGTCAATTTATTTCCTAATGTCTCTATACCTCTTATTAAAATCACAAGCAAAGCAAATGGAGATTTAAATTTTATAGAATCAAAAATCACCAAAGAAATTGAAAATACCTTGAGTGAAATTGATGGAGTTAAAACCATCACTTCCGTTGCGTATGACAATTTTAGCGTTTCTGTTGTTGAGTTTAAACTTGGAAAAAATCTCGAAATAGCCGCCAATGATGTAAGAGATAAAATAGGCACTTTAAGTCTTCCAACTAAACCTGAAGTTGAAAAAATAAGCTCTGATTCTGGCTCAGCTATATCGCTTTTTCTTTATTCGCCAAATAAACTTTCACTGATGCAAAACATCAATGATAAAATTAAACCTTTTTTGCAAAGGATTGATGGTGTAGGAAAAATCGATGCTAAGGGCTTTTTAAAGCCTCAAATTCGCATCAATTTAAAGCCTGAACAATTGCAAAAATATAATCTTAATGCCTATGATGTGGCCAATATTATCAAAAGTCAAAATTTTAAACAAGCTTTAGGAGAATTAAATAATCAAAATAATAATTATATTATTAAAGGTTATTTTGAAGCTAATGATTTAAATGAGTTGAAAAATTTACGCATCAAAGCAGGTGTATTTTTAAGCGATATTGCAAATATAAAAAACCTTTATGAGGATGAAAAACAAAGTGTGATTTATCAAGGTAAGGAAGGTGTGCTTTTAGAGCTTGGTAAAGTAAGTAACTATAACACACTTCAAATGATAAAAAATGTCAAAAATTCTCTAAGTACTTTAGAAAAGCAAATCCCTAGCGATATAAAACTTGATATTGTTTATGATAAAAGTTTAAATATTTACAAACACCTTTCGCAGGTTATTTTCGATATGGTTTTGGGTATTTTTTTAACACTGATTATTGTATTTTTATTTTTGAGAAATTTAAGTGCTACCCTTATTGCCTGTGTTGCCATACCAACTTCGATTATTTCAACTTTTTTTATCATTGATATTTTAGGTTACGATCTAAATCGCCTTACTTTTATCGCTCTAACTCTAAGTATAGGAATTTTTATAGATGATGCCATTGTTGTTATTGAAAATATCGCTAAAAAATTAAAAGAACATTCACCCTTGCAAGCTGCCTTTTTAGGAGTTAATGAAATAGGTTTTAGCGTATTAAGTATCAGTGTTGTTTTGCTTTGTGTTTTTATCCCTATTTCTTATATGAAATCTATTCCAGGACTATTTTTTAATGCCTTAGGAATCAGCGTTGCAAGTGGTATTGTGATCAGCTTTTTAGTTTCTATATTTTTAATTCCAAGCTTAAGTGCTAGATTTTTAAATCCAAAAGAAAGTCGATTTTATCAAAAAAGTGAAGCTTTTTTTCAAAAAATAGAAGAAAAATATGAAAATATACTTTATAAAATTTTAAAAAATAAAACTAAATTCATCTTAGCAAGTCTCGTTTTTGTAATCTTATCCTTTGGCTTATCTAGTCGTATTGGACTTGATTTTTTACCTATGGAAGATGATAGCGAAATTCAAGTTTTACTTGAAAGCAAACAGGATTTGAGTTTTGAAGCTATGCGAAAAAAAAGTCTTAATCTGCTAGAAAAAATTCAAACAGATGAAAACGTAAAATACGCTTTTTTGATTTTAGGTTATGATGATGCCAAAGATGCTACAAAAGCTAAAATTTATATCAAACTCAAAAATTTAGGCGAGAGAAAATTAAGGCAAAGTGCGATAGTTAATTTATATCGTCAAAAATTCCAAGAAGATGGTATCAAAATTAAAGTTTTAGAACTTCCAAAAATCGAAGGTGCTGGAATTGATGATCCGGTTCAATTTTTAGTTTTAGGAGATGATTTAGACTCCATAAAACAAGCTGCTAATCGTGCTAAAGAAATTCTAGGTAGCAATTTTCATATTGTAGATATAAGCGATAATGCCAATGCCACAAAAGATGCCGTTGCTTTACATATCAACAAAGAAAAAGCAAAACTTTTAGATGTCAATCCAGAATATATTGCTGCAGTACTAAGTTATTCTTTTTCGCAACTTAGTGTCGGAAGTATGGATAGAGGAAATTCAAAAGATGATCTTATTTTAAGCTTTTCACCTGATTTTAAGAAAAATATAGAGGCATTAAAGCGTATTAATATAAGAAATAATCAAGGTATTAATTTAGACCTTTCAAGCGTGGTTGATTTTTCTTATACTAAAGATTTAAAAACCATCAATCGCTACAATAAAAGCCGCTCTATTAAAGTTACAGCCGGAGTTAATGATATTTCACTAGGAGCCGTTCAAAAGCTCTTACTTAACAATATGGATTATATTTTAGGTAAAAATTCAAATCTAAGCTATGCCTTTTCTGGTTTTATAAATCTTTTAGGAGAAACTGTTCAAGGCTTTGCTATGGCTATAGCATTAGCTTTTGTGCTAATCTATCTTGTCTTGGCTGCACTTTATGAAAGTCTTATTTTGCCACTCATTATAATGATTACCATGCCTTTAGCTTTTGGAGGAGCTTCTATAGGACTTTTTATCACGGGACACAATTTCTCACTTTTTGTTTTAATCGCCATCATCTTACTTTTTGGTATGGTAGGAAAAAATGCGATTTTACTTGTGGATGTAGCCAATAAAAAGTGCCATGAGGGCGTAGAACCCGATAAAGCTTTATTGATCGCTGGAAAATCTCGCTTAAGAGCTATTTTAATGACAACTTTTGCGATGATTTTTGCTATGCTTCCACTTGCCATCTCAAGAGGAGCAGGATACGAGTCCAATTCTCCTATGGCTATAGCGATTATTTTCGGTCTTGTTAGCTCAACTCTTTTAACCTTGCTAGTTGTACCAGCGCTTTTTAAATTCTGTTACGCTCTTGATAGTAAATTAAGAAAGATATACGAAAGAAAAAAAATAGATTAAAAGACTTGATTTAAGTCTTTTAAGCATTGTTTTTATATAGGGCTTTAAGATTATTGTAGGCAATTTGTATCTTTTCAAATTGCTCTCTTGCACAAGCTTTTTCCTCAAAGCTTTTTCCTTGATAAAAATCAGGATGATAAAGCTTTACCATCATTAAATATTTTTGCCTGATTTCGCTAAAATCATTTTGCGGTGTGCATTCTAAGATTTCAAAATAATTATTAAAAAGCTTTGCTAGGGCATTAAATTTCCATTTTACATTTTCTTTTTTAAAGATATTTTGACGAAAATCTTTATATTCTTGACGATCGACTTCAAAATTAACACGATATTTTAAATGCTCGCTCTCATCAGCAAAAGCCTCAAAAAGTTCCAAGGTGTTTTCATCTTTATATTTAAGTATTAAAACATTTGTAATTTCATCATATTCTATTTGATGATCTTTAAAATAATTTTTCATATAAGTTACAAACAATTTTTCATTGGAACTTAGTTGCATTAAAATTTGATTTCCTGCAAAACTTGTTTTTATAAAAAGCATAGGTTTTAGCATATCACTTTGCTCAAAATTAAGCCTAAAAGTTTTAAAATGAGCATCTTTTAAATTCTCTATGCTTTCATTAGAACTTTTGCGATATTTTTGATCTAAAACCTTTAAAAAATATCGACGCTGTGGAATTTCATTTTCTTCGAAAAAAGAAAAAATCTTATTTTTTCGCCCTATAACTTTTGTGAAATTTTTGGTAATTAAGTCTTTAAAATACTGAAAAACGCTAATATCATCAGTATTAACATTGATCGTTTCTAAAGTTTGCACGATTTGCATCTTCTCTCTCCCATAAAACCTCATTTTCAAAAAGAGAACTCGTCCCTTTTAAAATTTCATTAGGTGTATAATCGGCTTTATACGATAAAGATTGACACTTTTTTACAAAATATCCCAAATAAATATATTTTAAATTTTTACTTTTAGCAAATTTAATCTCATTTAAAAGAGAAAATTTGCCCAAGGAAAGATGTGAAAAATCAGGATCATAAAAACAATAAATACTTGAAATTCCATCTTCAACCTCATCAATAAGATCCACACAAACTAGCTTATTATCAACATAAAAAGCAAGTTCATAACCAAAATCCATAAATCCATCTATATAAAGATTATAATATTGTCTGAAATTTAAATCATACCTTTTCCAATTCTTCTTATCTTCCATAAAACGATGATATTTATCGTATAAAAATAAATGCTCGTTGCTTAAAGCTGGTCTTCTAAGTATCATTTTGGTATTGATATTTTTTTTAAAAACTCTTCTTTCACTACGCGAAAATTTATACTCATCGGCTAAAATTCTAAGGCTAAGACACTCTTCGCAATCTTTACAAATTGGACGAGAAAAATATCTTCCAAAGCGTCTCCAACCACGTTGGATTAATTTTGTATTGATTTCTTTAGGACAATTTTGTATATATTTATATTCTATTCTTGAACGTTTTGTTTCTAAATATGGACATTGATCTTCAAGGGTGCAAAATCCAATTTCAAACATTAAATTTTCTTAATATCTGAGTTTTTGATAAATTCAGAAAATTCATCTTGTAATTTTTCTTCCTTTAGAAAAATTTCTTGCATTTCTTTATCTAAAAATTTTTCTTGTTTGTTTTGTTTTTTTTCTTTTTTTATATCTTTGGTATGAGTTTGCATTTCTTTTTTTATATTTTTTAAACTATCTAAAAAATCCATTTATTTTCCTTTTTTGATTTTTTCAAGTGCTGCTGCGATAACCGCAACCACCTCTTCTTTATTTTCTTGATGATGATCTTGCGTTTTTTCTAATAACTCTTGCAAATGAGTTTCTATAAAAGAAGTATCAAAATAACCTCTTCTAAATTCTCTTGTTTTTGTGATCGCAATTAAAAAAGGTATGGTTGTTCTAATATCTAGGGTAAATTCTTTTAAAGCTCTTTCAAGTTTATTAACTGCCAAATCATAACTCGTTGCCCTAACGATTAATTTAGCAAGCATAGAATCATAATAAGGTGGCACAGTATAATCCTTATAAATATGACTATCCACTCTTACAGAAGGGCCAAGCGCTGGATAATACTCATTGATTCTACCCACGCTTGGAGTAAAATTTTTCCACACATTTTCAGCTGTAATTCTAGCTTCTATAGCGAATCCCCTAGGCTTAACATCGCTTTGCTCTATATCTAAAATTTCTCCTGCGGCAATACGAATTTGACGCACGATAAGATCAATTCCCGTAATTTCTTCAGTGATAGGATGCTCAACTTGAATTCTTGTATTCATTTCCATAAAATAAAAACGGTTATAATCATCAAGTAAAAACTCTATCGTTCCTGCATTGGTATAACCCACCGCTTTAGCGGCCGCAACGGCAGTTACACCCATAGTTTTTCTAAGATTATCAGAAATACTAGGACAAGGAGCGATTTCAATCACTTTTTGATGCCTTCTTTGTATAGAGCAATCTCTCTCACAAAGATGTATGATATTGCCATAATTATCGCCTAAAATTTGAAATTCTATATGGCGAGGATTTATGACAAATTTCTCCATAAATACTTCATCATTTTTAAAATAAGCCAGCGCTTCTCTTTTGCAAGAATCAAAAGCATTTTCAAGCTCTTCTTCTTTATAAACAACGCGAATTCCGCGTCCCCCTCCACCACCTGAAGCCTTTAAGATCACTGGATAACCGATTTTTTCCGCTATGGTTTTAATCTCATCCACACTATAAGAATTTAATTTTTCAGTACCTGGAACAATAGGAATCCCATTTTGTGCCATCAATTTACGCGCGATATTTTTATTGCCCATTTTGTGAATCACTTCAGATTTTGGACCTATAAAAATAATATTTGATTCTTCACAAGCCTTAGCAAATTCATAATTTTCACTTAAAAAACCATAACCTGGATGGATAGCATCAGCACCACAAGCCTTAGCAACCTCTATAATTCTTGTAATATCCAAATAACCCTTTATAGCATCACTACCTATTTGATAAGCTTCATCGGCAATTTTTGCATGCAAACACTCACAATCAGGTTCAGTATAAATTGCAACACTTTTAATATGCAAATCCCTGCAAGCACGGATAATTCTAACGGCTATTTCAGCACGATTTGCTATAAGAATTTTATGAATTTGCACCATGGTTTGCCTTTAAAAAATAATAATATTAAAAGCAATTCTATCAAAATATCCTTATAAAAACTTAGCAAAAAAATTAATTATTTTAGTTATAATAAAACTTTATAAATTTTATTTCCAAAAAGAAAAGTAAAAATCAAAATGGTTGCTGATAAGAAATTATTTTATTTAAGTTGTATACTCATCACTATAGGAATAGTTTTTTCATATTCACTGACAGTTTTTACTGTACTTTTTTTTAATTATAATGAATTTCACTTTTTCACTCGCCAGCTTTTTTTTGGAGTGAGTGGAATTTTGATTATGTTTTTTATTTCACGACTTGATCCAGATAAAAAAAATTCTGAAAGAATTATTCTTGGTATTCTTATTGTTTCTTTTATTTTCATCACAATCTTACCTTTTTTGCCTTCAGCTTTAGCAACGGCTAGTGGGGGTGCTAAAAGATGGATTCGCTTAGGGCCACTTTCTATATCTCCGGTTGAATTTTTTAAAATAGGACTTATTTATTTTTTAGCTTGGAGCTATACAAGACGTATTGATGATAGTAAAAAAGCAATCAAACATGAAGTTTTAATTCTCTTGCCTTATTGCATTGTTGCAACTATAGTTATAGGATATATTTATATCACACAAAATGATTTAGGGCAAAGTGTTATTTCTTTCTTTTTAATTTTAGCTTTGGCTTTTTTTGCAGGAGCTAGCAAAAGGCTTTTTGCCTTTGGAACTTTAATCATTATGATGGTAGGTATAATGGTTATCTTTAGTAACCAAAGGCGTATCCAAAGAATCGCGTCTTGGTGGGGAAATATACAAGATGCCTTTTTACCAATGCTTCCCGATTGGATGGCCAATGCTTTAAGGGTAAGTACCAATGCAGAGCCATATCAAATTTCACACTCTTTAAATGCTATAGCCCATGGAGGGATATTTGGGGAAGGCTTAGGGCTTGGAACTTTTAAATTAGGTTTTTTAAGTGAAGTTCATACAGACTTTATCCTCTCTGGTATCACAGAAGAGATCGGACTTTTTGGACTTGGAATTATTTGCTTTATTTATCTTTGGATGATTTTAAGAATTTTTAGAATAGCAGGACGTTGCGACAAAAAAGAGCATTTTATCTTTTGCTCTGGCATTGCTTTGCTTTTACTTTTTTCATTTTTTATGAATGCCTTTGGTATTATCTCCCTTACCCCACTTAAAGGTGTTGCAGTTCCGCTTTTAAGTTATGGTGGAAGTTCTATGTGGGCAATTTGTATAGGCATAGGATATGTATTGATGATTTCTAAAAAGGTTAAATTATGATCGTTTTAACTGGAGGTGGCACAGGTGGACATCTGGCTATAGTAAGATGTTTATTAGAAAGTACGCAAAGAAAAAATATAGCTTGTATCTATATAGGCAGTCAAAATGGACAAGATAAAGCGTGGTTTGAAAAAGAAACACGTTTTAAGGATAAATTTTTTCTAAGCTCTCAAGGGGTTGTTAATCAAAGCAAATTCAATAAAATCAATTCCTTTTTACACATTTTAAAACTTTCTAAAGAATGCAGACAAATTTTTAAAGACTATAAAGTAAAAGCTGTCATTAGTGTAGGAGGATATAGCGCAGCACCTGCATCTTTTGGTGCTTTATTTTCTGGCATACCTTTATTTATACATGAGCAAAATTCAAAAAGTGGTTCTTTAAATAAGCTTTTAAAGCCTTTTTCTAAAAAGTTTTTTAGCGCTTTTGAAGAAGATTTTACACCTTATCCTGTCGCAGATAAATTTTTTAATCACGCAAGAATTCGTAAAGAATTAAAAAATATTATTTTTCTAGGAGGCTCTCAAGGAGCTAGTTTTATTAATGAATTAGCCATACAACTATCGCCTATTTTAAATGAAAAAAATATTAATATTATCCACCAATGTGGAAAAAATGATTTAGAAAAATACAAACAAATTTATCAAAACTTAAATATTAAAGCTGATGTATTTGACTTTAGTCCAAATTTAGAAGAAAAAATGTATATGGCTGATCTAGCTATATCAAGAGCAGGTGCAAGCACGCTTTTTGAACTTTGCGCTAATGCTTTGCCTGCCATTTTCATCCCTTATCCTTATGCAGCAAAAAATCACCAATACTTTAACGCTAAATTTTTACAAGATCAAAATTTATGCCAAATTTTTACACAAAATAGTGCCGATACGGATGAAATTTTAAAAACTATTCTAAATACAAATTTAGAAAGCCTCTCTAAAGGTTTGCAAGATATTATCAAAAAAAATGGATCAGATATTTTACTTGAAAAAATACTCAAGCTTATTTGATAACTTCGCTTTTATAGGATAAATATCCAACGATATTTACTATAATTCCAATTGCAAAAAGCATCACAATGGCACCTGAAAAATTCCCAAATTGATCATGTAAAAACCCTATGATCCACTGCCCTTGTGCAGCGATTAAATACCCAAAACCTTGAGCAAAGGCTGAAAGTCTTGCTGCAATTTGTGCATTATAACTTTTTTGAGCGATAAAAAGCAAAACTATGCCAAAAACCCCACCCCAGGGAAAACCCATAATAAAAGCACCCAAAATAATCATAAATTTATTATTACAAATGAGTAAAATTCCAAAAGATATAGCATACATAGCACACAAAATCGCAATATAGCTTGTGTGATATTCTTTTTTAATCTTACCTAAAAGCAAGGGTCCAAAAAGAGAAACTGGCATAGCAACTAATTGTCCAAATAAAAGCATATTGGTTGCAAAATCTTTAGCAAAACCTTTTTCAGTAACTATTTGAACATACCAAAAAAATAAAGAATAAGCTAAAAAGCTTTGAAATCCCATAAAAAGAGTGATTTTCCATGTTGTAGGGTGTTTAAAAATATTCACCTGTTTAGAAAAAGGTTTTTTGGCTCTAAAAAGCCTTCCATTTTTTGCTTGAGGAAAATAAATCACCAAGGCTATAAAAGCAAAAATAGCCCAAAATACCATAGCCAAAGATAAATCAAAAGCATGAAGCAAAGGTGTGGCTAAAGCAATGCCTACTATAGAAGAGATACTTAAAATAAAGCTATATAAACCCATAACACTTGACATTTGTTTAGGAAATTTTTCTTTGATAAAACTTGGTAAAACCACATTAGCAATCGCTATCCCGCAGCCTATAGCAAGCATACCTATAAACAAACCATAAACTCCAAAGTAAGAACGCAAAAACTCACCGACAAAGATTAAAAAAATTCCTACAATAACCGCACGAATAGCAGAAAAATAACCCACGATAAAGGAAATACTTCCAAAAGCCATCAAAGGCAAGCTGGTTAAAATTCCTAAAAAAGTGGAATTTAGATTAAATTCTTCTTTGATAACATCAACCATGGGCCCTATCGTTGTGATAGGGGCTCTAAGATTGAAGGCTATAATGATAACGATAAAAATATTAAGCCAAAAAATTTTTTTAAAAGAAGTCATAATTTCCTTTACTTAAGTTCAACCTTAAGTATTTTACCCTCTGCCATCTTAGGAATCCATAAATTATTTTTATCTAAAAATATATCCGCTGGTCCTTTCATCAAAGGGAGATCAAGTTTTTTAACACTTTTATTTTTTAAATTTAAAGCATAAATCACACCTTTTAGATCTTTCCCCCAAGAACTTACATATAAAATATCATTTTTTAAAATTATGCCATCATAAGGTTCTTTTTCGCTTTTGATCACTTGAATTTTCTTATTTTTAAGATCATAACTTAAAACTACCCCTCCGCTAACTCCGCTAGGATCATATCCAGCGATATAAAGAAGGTTTTTGTGCAAAAATAAACCATTTGGCCCACCAAATTCTTTAAGATCTAATTTTAACAATTCATCATATTTTTTTGTTTTTAAATCAACCTTATGAACAATACCTGTTCCCGTATCGCTGATTAAAAGCGTTGTATCATTAAGTTTTTCTATATCGTTAAGAAAAATCGCTCCTTTTATAGGTAAATTAAAAACCTCTTTTTTGGTAGATAGATTAAAACCTTTTAGCGTATCAATATCTACAACATATAAAACATTTTTAATTTCTTTCATACCTTTTGGGGCGTTTAAATTGCTTAAAAATTTATATTCTAGAACTTTTCCATTTTTATCAAGTTTAGAAATAAAGCCATCATTATCTTTTGCTAAAGGCTCAAGCTTTTTGCCTACATTGGAAACATACATAGCGTTTTTATCTACAAAAACACTTTCAGGACTTAAAAAACCGTCGATTTCTTGATATTTCATTTCTCCAGCAAAAGCACAAGTAGCTACCAAAGCTAAACTTAAAATATATTTTTTCATTTTATCTCCTTATTAAAAAATTAAAAAATTATATATTTAAAAAAAAATAAAATGTATTAGTTTTTTGATTAAAAATATAAGTTTTTTGATTTTTGATATTGCTTAGGGGTCATTTTATAGCTTTTTTTAAATCTTTCTATAAACCAAGATATAGAGGAAAAGGAACATTCTGTCGCTATTTCATTGATATTTTTTTTAGAAAATTCAAGCAAAAATTTAGCCTTTTGCAAACGTTTTTCATCCAACCATCTTTTTGGACTCATCTTAAAGCATTTTTTAAATTCTCTAGAAAAACTCGCTAAATCAAGCTTAGCAAAATCAGCCATTTCTTGAACACTTAAAAATTCTTTCTCACAATACTCAAAAAGCTGAGATAAATCCAAACGAAATTCTTTTAAAATTTCAGCTAAAAAAGTGATAAAATTTGAATTTTTATTTAAAAGCAAATGCAAAAAAATCTCTTCAAATTTTAAATTAATAATTGGGTCTAAAATTTGCGTATTTTCATCAAAATATGGATTAAAGCTCTCTAAAATTCCTTGTAAAATTTTATCATTTCGTATCCAAAAAATTTCGTCATTTAAGGAAGAGGGGTTAAAATTGAGCAAATTCTTGTATTTATAAATCAATTCTATTAAAAAAGCATTATCAAAGAAAAATAAATGCGCTTCATAAATTCCATCTTTTAAACCTATATTACTAAGAGTGTAATTTCCCGATTTTAAAAACAAAACCTCATAAGAATTAATTCTATAATCTTTTTTAGGTGTGTGTAAAATTTTATAACCTTTTTTAACGAAGGTTAAAAGGTGTTTTTGTAAATTTATGTAATTAGAATGAAAAGAATCTTTTTGGATATATCTTGCAAAGGTGCAAAATTGAAAATTCTTATAATTAATATTTTTTAATTTTCTAAGATCTTGGGGTAAAACTATATGCTTACTCACATTTTTGTCTGCATTCATTTAAATAAACTTTTAATTTTTTTTCATTCATCAAAGCTTCTCTCATGCAAACTCCAGCTATATCTAAATTTTTAAGTTTTTCAATATTTTCTAGATTAATCCCACCTATAGCATAAAGTGGAATTTTGCCAAAAGCGAGTAAGGAATTTAAAAACTCAATTCCTTTAGGCTCTAAATCCTTCTTACAAGAACTTTCAAAAATATGTCCAGCAAAAGCATAATTAACCTTATAATTCATAGCCTCTAAAAGCTCTTCTTTGCTATGGATAGAAGTTCCAAGCAAATGAAAATACCGAGCCAATCTAGGCTCTTGTCTTAACAAACTAAGTGGTGCATGAAAATATCTATGATTTAATTTCAAACATTGTCTGTCAAAAAAATGCAAAATACAAGTAAGCTTTTGCTTAGAACAAATTTGCAAAACTTCTTTAGCTAAGTCATAATACTCAAACTCACTCAAATCTTTTTCTCTAAGCACAAAAGCATCTACGCCTGATTTGGCGATTTTTTCAACCTGTTTTAAAAAATCACCCTCAACAATTTTTCGATCGCTTATGGCGATAATCTTTTTATCCCACATAGATACTGTCACTCATCACAGCCTGCAAATTTGCATTTTTAAGCATGGTTAAAATTTCTTCTACGCTTCTTTCATCTGAAATTTCAAACTGATCATCGCCCTTTTTTTCACCACTATGCTCACCAATCCCTACGCTAACTCCCGCGCTCATTTTAGTTGCTCCAAGCTTAATCACCTCATCCCTAAAGCCTATTCTTTCACGGCTTGATATCGTAATTCCCGCAAAAGGTAAAAAAAGTCTATACACGCAAAGCACTTGCAAAAGACGCTTTTCGCTCACATCTTTAGGATGAATTTTAGCATTGTTGATGATAGGTCTTAAACGTGGTACAGAAAGAGAAATTTCAGCATGTGGATATTTTTGCTGTAAAAAATACGCGTGTAAAACCGTAGCTAAAGCATCTTTTCTAAAATCATCTATGCCTAAAAGTGCAGCAAAAGCAACTCCTCTCATACCCGCTTTTAAAGCTCTTTCTTGGGCGTTAAAACGATAAGGAAAAATGCGTTTTTCGCCACCAAGATGAATTTTAGAATATTTTAAAGGATTATAAGTTTCTTGAAAAATAGTCACATAATCGCAGCCATTTTCATGCAAAATTTTATACTCATCCTCATTCATAGGATAAATTTCAACCCCTATGACTTTAAAATACTCTTTTGCGATAGCACAAGCTTTTGCGATGTATTCTACATTTGCAAATTCTCTTCCTTCGCCTGTCAATAACAAAATTTCTTGCAAACCTGTTTTTGCAATCGCTTTCATCTCTTTGTGAATTTCATCTTCATTAAGCTTTGCTCTTGCGATTTTATTGCCCTTTTGGAAACCACAATACACACACTTAGAATTACAATAATTTGACAAATAAAGCGGAGTAAAAAGCGATATAGAATTTCCAAAATATTTTATTTTTGTCTTTGATGACTTAAAAGCTAATTCTTCGATAAATTCTTCAGCCGCACTTGAAAGCAAAACTTTTAAATTTTCTATGCTTAAATGGGCAGAATTTAAAGCTTCTTCAACATCTTTAGCGCTAAATTTAGCCTCATCATAATCTTTTATTTCAAACAAAACTTTATCCAAAATATCACTTTTTATTTCTTGCATGTGAGGCAAATATTGCATAAAATCTTGCATGATCAATCCCTTAAAAATCCTGTTAAAGGAGAACTTGCCTTAGCCTCACTCACGCTTGCTAAGCCAGCTAAATAACCCTCTCTTCCTGCTTTTATCGCTAAAGAAAAAGCCTTAGCCATTAAAGCGATATTTTTTGCCTCGGCTATAGCTGTATTTGCCATAACAGCACTTACTCCCATTTGCATTGCCTCACAAGCTTGAGATGGACTGCCAATGCCTGCATCTACGATAATAGGAAGATCGATTTCATTGAGTAAAATTTGTATAAATTCTTTAGCACACAAGCCTTTATTGCTTCCTATAGGTGCAGCCAAAGGCATGATAGCCGCCGCTCCAGCATCTCTCATCGCTCTAGCTGCATAAAGATCAGCATACATATAAGGCAAGGGCGTAAAACCATCTTTTGCTAAAAGTTCGCAAGCTTTGATCGTTTCGTAATTATCCGGCAATAAATATTTACTATCGCTAATCACCTCGATCTTTATAAGCTCTCCACATCCTAACTCCCTTGAAAGTCTTGCTATACGTAAAGCTTCTTGAGCATTTCTTGCCCCTGAAGTATTAGGCAAAAGAGTGATATTTTTTGGAATATAATCTAAGATATTTTCAACCTCTCCCGTATAAGCACGGCGTAAAGCTAGAGTGATGATCTGTGCTCCTGCTTCTTCGATGGCTGATTTGATCAACTCAAGTGAAAATTTACCCGATCCTAAAATAAAACGTGAGTTAAATTCATATTTTCCAATTTTTAATTTATCATCCATTTTTACTCCTTGCTAGCTAAAAGTTCTAAAACCAAATTAGCTTGATGTCCTGCACAAATATTAACCCGTGGCGCCATCAGTCCATTTCCAACTTGCGCTGCATTCACCAAATCCCCACAAACATAGAAATTTTTTGCAATTTTTCTCGTTTGTATACTATTGCTATCGCCATAACCTGCAAGTCCTGAAGCACAGATTAAAGTTGTATCAGGATAAAATTTATGAAAATTTTGCGCGATCATAGCTTTTGCTAAAGGTGTATCAAAAGCTTCACAAACGATATTTATATCCTTAAATAAATGGGCTAAATTTTGCTCATCTATTTTTAAAGTTTCAATTTCAACTTGCGTGTAAGGATTGATTTCTTTGATTTGCTCTTTTAAAGCCTCGGTTTTAAATTTACCCAAATCACACACGCGATAAGCTTGGCGGTTAAGATTGCTAGGCTCTACCACATCAAAATCGATGAGTTTTAAAACCCCTATCCCACTTCTTGCTAACATGATGGCTATATGAGAGCCAAGGCCACCTAAGCCACACACCGCAACACTTGAATTTTTTAATTTATCGTGAAGTTTTGGGGTGTGTCTTGCTCTCATCATCGTATCAAGTGCATCTTTTGGAGGCAAAGTGTTTTTTTGTATGCAAAAAAGCTCGTCATTTTCATTTAAATTTAAATCTTCTTTTGTTGCAAAGCCATTGACTATCCAAACATCATTTTCATTTTCACTCACACTTTGAAAAAATTCCAAAGTGCTTTTAAAAGAGGTTTCAAGCTCTTTACCATTGAATTTTATTTTCATCAGCCACCCCCTACAAAACTTACAATTTCAGCCTTATCATTTTCTTTTAAAATCAAATTTTCAAAACGATCCTTTGGAATAATTTCTCCGTTTAATTCTAAGGCGATGAGTTCGATTTTGTAACCCTTTTCTTTTAAAAAATCCATCAATCTTAATTCTTTTAAATCAAGCTTTTCACCATTGATAATCATTTAATTCCTTAAATTCTCTATTTCCTGCTCTACTTTTATTTTAGCATTATCTAATAATTCTTTAGATTTTTTCCTTAAAGAAAAACTTTCTTCGATATATTTTGAAATTTTTTCTTGAATTTTAAAATCAAGGACGGCAATTAAAATATTTTTTATATCATCCACTCTCCAATGCGATATAATGGAACCACCACAATCTCTTTCAGCTTGTAATTTTACAAAAACAGAATTTAAAAATAATGTTAGGTATTCTGGTAAAATTTTCTTTTTATCCTTTATATGCAAATGTAAAATGGCACCACTGGTAATAATTTCCTTATCTTCTTTTACACAATATGCAATGCCAACGCTTCCATCTTTACTAAACAAAATAGTATCTTTCTTAGGATATAAAGATTTTAAATATTGCAAACAAAAATCTTTTTCATCTAAAAAAATATCACTTTCGCTTAATCCATTTTCGCTTAAATTTGAAACTCTAATAAATGGAATTCCTACATCTTTGTAAAATTCACTTCCAGGTTCTATGGATTTGTTTATTGACACAAATTCATTTAAAATACCATAATTTATTGACTTTATTATCTCATTATTTTCTTCATATTTTTCTTGATAATATTCACTATCCAAACGCCCTGTTTTTAAAAAAGATTCTTTCAATGAACGAATAGAAATATTTAGGTTTTTTTGATTTTTTGTTTCAATGCTTTTTAGAGGATCGAGTGGATCAAGGCCTAATTCCAAATACAAAGTTTCTTCAGCCTTTTTATATAAAGCCTTACTTTCCTCCAAAGCCTTGTAAGAATCTTTCACCATCTTTTCAATTTCTTGCTGAAAAGACATAGGGAGGATGGGAATAATTAACTTCTCGTAAAATGCGGTTGGCACTCTTTGCCTTCCGCTAGTACCTATCATATTATCAGCAGCTGTCTTTCTTATAGAATCTCTATCAAGATAACAAAAAACAAATGCGGTTAAAAACCTAGAATCTTGAATTCTAAAAACATTAAATTCTGTACTGCCAAAACCTATACTATTTGTTAATCCTGTGGCAATTGCACATTTTCCATGCTCCATGCAAGGCGTTATTTTAGCAATAAGAATATCATTTTCCATAAAATAAGTATATCCATTTTTAAATTCCGCAATTTGCCCCGATTCTCTATAGTTTATAAAGCCGTTGCCTAAATTTTGCATTGATAAAAAAGTAACTATTGTATCTTGCGAAAGATTGCTTATTTCATTTTTTGAAGGATTTATAGTCGCAATATTTGATAATTTTTCATACAATATGTTCTTATTAAAATATAAATTTGACTTTTTAAATGGCTCGGAATCTATTCTAAAGCTTTCATTGTCTTTTTTTACCTCGCTAAGTTTTAATACACTAAGCTCTAAATGCGGATATTTTTCCTGTAAATTTTGATTTAAACTCATCCAACATCCTTGTAATTATATCTTAAGTCAATAGATTCTTTAATATCGCCAATCTCAATAGCATCTTCTAAATTGTATTCTAAACGCAAAAGCAAAATTTCTAAATCTTTACGAAATTTTATCTTTGTAGGTTTATTGCGAAAGATCTCATTTCTTGCTTTTCTGATTTGACTAAGTTTAGTTAATAAATGATCCTTTGTGCCATAACTTGGCAAATCTTGTCCTTTATATCTTTTTTCATTTTTAAAAATAGGCGCAAATTCACCCCAATGAAAACTGATAATATCTTCTAAATCCACAAGATAAAAGCAATCAAAAACTTCCCAAGAATTTTGTGCCTCTTTACCGCCTAAGTGTTTTTTTCTCTTGTTGAAAAGTTTTAAAATATTATTGAGTCCATTTGAATTTGAGTTTATGGCTTTAAACCAAGAATCATCATTGCTTGTATTATATAAATTTGCAATTTTAACACACAATGTGCTACGCAATGCATTTTCAAAACAATGCAAAAGTAAAAAATTGGCTTGATGAGTTTTTCTTTTTTTGGTGTATAATTTCATAATCAAATCAAATAAATTATCTTGTTTGCATTTGGGTAAAATTTTTTCTGCCTCCTTGCAAGCACCCCATAAATAATCAAAATGCAATACACCAATTGCTTTTTTCATGCGAGCTTCAAAATCTTCATTTAATAAATTTGGGAATTTGGAAAACAAAATTTTAATTTTTTCATATTCAAAACTTTGCAAAGAAAAACCCATTTTCACTCCTAATTACAAATTTATTTTTTATCTGCTATAATAACATCAGTTTAGAGGGCTAACCCGTCGACGGCTACGGGGTACTCTTAAATGAGAGGCTACTCTAAATTCTTTTTTATCTCCAAAAACTCAAATTTTCACTCTTTGCAAATTCGATAAAGGCTTCCGCTATCCCGTCTTTTTGCAAATCTTTGTATTTTTCTAAATTGTCTTTATATTTTTGTATTCTTTTATCAAATTCTTCTTCGCTTTCATTCTTTTGCTTTATCGGTTCATCGCCTTCTAAATGCGGATAAAATAAATCATGTTTTACAACCAAATGATCATGAGAATCCAAAAGTGGATAATAGATTTTCTCTCCTGAGTTATCTTTGCTAGGTTCATTCATCGTTGCAAAGAAAATATTATAATCCTCAACCTTTGGACATAATTTCTCATCCCATTTTTGCAAGATTAAAACACTTGTTTTTGTTCCAGTATGAGGCTTGAAAACATTACCATGAAGTCCAATAACGGCTAAAATTCTAGCTTTTTGTGCTATAAATTCTCTTATAAATTTATCGCTTGAGTTGTTAAAACGTCCTTGTGGAAGCACTATGGCCATTCTACCACCTGGCTTTAACATATCTAAATTTCTTTCGATAAATAAAATATCTCTTCCCATTTTAGTTTGGATTTTGCCATTTTCTTTTTTGCATAACTCATATCTAGCAAGAATCCTACTTTCTTTTATATCGCCAGCAAAAGGAGGATTTGCCATTAAAATATCAAAATCAAAATCCCTATTTTGATTTTTTGTAGCTCTTAAATTTTTCAAACGATTAAAGCCTTCAAAATACACACTTAGCCAATCCTCATCTTCTTTTACCCATTCATTCCATCTTTCAAAATCGATAGAATTAAGATATAAAACATTGGTATGTCCATCACCTGCGATAAGATTGAGCATTTTAGATACACGCACGCTTTTTTCATCAAAATCTATACCAAATACTTTTTCTTTTACATAATCTTGACATTCTGGTATTTTTTCTTCAGCTGTAAATAAATGGCTAGCCTCTATACCTCTTTCTTTATAAATTGAACGCCACACATAAAAACAAGTATGTATAGGAAAGCCACAGCTTCCACTTGCCGTATCTATCATACTTTCATCTTTTTTAGGATTTAACATTTTTACGCACATATCAATTACATAACGCGGGGTAAAATACTGCCCTTTTTCTCCTTTGGAGGATTTATTAACGAGATATTCAAAAGCATCATCAATGACTTCTAGATTAGAATTAAATAATTTTACATCTTGTAATAATGATATGCATACACTCAAATGCGATGGAGAAAGTTTGATTTTTTCATCAGTGTTGAATATTCCCTGCCACTTTTTTTTCGCTTTATCAAAAAGAATTTCAATTTTTTGTTTAAGCTCGGAATCTGATTCCCCATATTTTCTAAATTCTAAATTCTTTGTTTTATCCCTAGCCCCTTCAAGTTCATCATAAAGCTTTATAAAGATTAGCTTAAAACATTCTTCAAATACATCTACTCCTGCATTTGCTAAAACCTCATCTTCCATTTCCAGAATCAAACTTTTTAAGCTTCTTGTTTGTTGTTTTAAAATATCTTTTTCGATTAAATCTTTAAAAGTAAAATCTACTCTTAAAATTTCAGGTAAAGTTTGATTTGATTTGGGGATATTTGGAATCGATTCAAAATAATTTGGATCTTTTCTGTGATAATAACTAATTTCCTTGCCATTACACCATACAGCCATGGTTGCACCTGTAGCATTACAATAACTTTTAAGCTGTTCTTTACCATCTTTTAGTTTTGGTTTTTTTACTTCTACGATGATATAAGGGGTTGTAATTTGAATTTTATCCATTACCACAATATCAGCTCTTTTAACCTCTCTACCAAAATGCACGCCAAATTCAACCTTAATTCTATCTTTAGGATAATCATATTCATTTAAAAGTTTGTCAATATAAAGCTGACGTACTATTTCTTCCGGAGTTAGCTTGATATCTTTATTTCTAATGAGACATTGGACATAATAATTTTTTCCATTTTTTGCTTCTTTGGTAAAAATTGATTTTTCTAATTTCTCAATAGCTTCTTTAGAAAATAAATCTAATTTATAACCAGTATCTTTTAAAATTTCTTCAATCATTGCTAGCCTCTAAAAATTTTCTATAAAATCTTTATAAATTTCACAAAGTTTTTCAAAATCTTCCACGCTTACTCTTTCATCAATAGCGTGAATTCTATCGTTGCATACTCCAAATTCGCATACACTTATACCAAATTCTGCTAAAAATCTTGCATCGCTTGTGCCGCCTTTGGTATTGAAACTCGGAACGCGTTGCGTGATCTTTTGGATACTTTCGTTTAATTTTTGCACCACTTTATTATCATAATGAGTTAAAAAAGGCTTTGAACTTTGTTTGATTTCTAATTCATAATTTAAACCATGGCAAATTTTATCGATATAATTTTTCACATCATCTAAAGTCGTATCTGGAGAATTTCTAACATTAAACATCAATTTTAGATCATTTGGAGTTACATTGCACACCTCAAGTCCTCCCCTAATATCAGTAATGACTATCTTAGAAGGAGTAAAATCCGCGCTACCAGGATCAAGATCAAAACCCGCTAAAAATTTCAAAGCATGAGAAAAATCATGGATAGGATTGATACATTTTTCAGGATACGCAACATGTCCTTGTTTTCCGCGTATGAGAATTTTACCATTGATAGAACCTCTACGTCCTATTTTGATGCTATCTCCTAGATATTTTTCACAAGTTGGCTCACCTACTATAGCAAAATCAGGCAAGATATTTTCTTCTTGCATGAATTTAAGAAGCTCCAAAGTTCCGTATTTTGCATCCCCTTCTTCGTCACTTGTTAGCATTAAAGAAAGCCTAGAACCTTTAAAATTCGCGTTTTTAGCCGCATTGATAAAAGCAGCCACGCCGCTTTTCATATCTTGAGCACCCCTTGCGTAAATAAAGCCCTCTTTTTCTACAGGTTTGAAAGGATCACTTTGCCAACCCTCACCCGCAGGCACAACATCTACATGGCCGCAAAATGCTAAATGATCGCCTCCATCTTGAAATTTTTTTGTCAATAATAAATTTTTTACACCCTCTTTTTCCACAAAAAAAGCTTCAAAATCGCTAAGTTCTAAGGCGATAAAATTTAAAATTCCATCATCTTTTGGTGTGATGGATTTAAATTTTAAAAGCTCGATTAAAAGTTCTTTGGCATTCATTTTTTATCCTATAAAAGTTTTATACAACAAACTAAGGGCAAAGTATTCTATAATCAAAGCTGAAACTATATTTACAATCTTAATAACCTTTACACCAAAGAAATGTTTATATCTAGCCACAAAAAAAGACAAAGCAAAAACCCAAGCTATGATGGAAATAACAAGCCCAATAGTCATAATATAAGGATGCCCATCTGCGATGATCACCCCAGCTGTACTTAACCAAAATCCTATAACAAAAGGATTTGTTCCATTTAAAAAACATCCTTTGATATAACTTTTTAAAAGACTTTCTTTAAAATCTTGATTTTGCAGATCTAAAGCTTCGCTTTTTTTTCTAACCATTAAAAAAGCCATATAACTTAAAAAACAAAAGCCAAAAATAGCCAAGATATATTTAAAAATATCATTGTTTAAAAAACCCAAAAGCCCAAATTGCAATAAAAAAAGATAAAGCATATCGATACTAAAAGCCCCAAAGCCTACCGCTAATGAATTTTTAAAAGATCTTAAAGCATAGGTTAAGATCAAAATATTAACCGGCCCAAAAGGAACACTAACGCCAAATCCTAAAATCAATCCATTTAACAAAGAATCAAACATTAACTCTCCATAAACTCTTCAATATCTAGTGCAATTTTATCAATCGCACTTACAACATCTTCAATATAAATTTTATCAAAATATTTTTCTAAATTATCATCTTTATCATAAATATTTAAAATACTTTTTTCACACATGCTAGCGTATTGCCCCACTGGCAAAACTGCTCCGCTTGTGCCTATGCTGATAAAAAGCGAAGTTTGCTCAAGCAAAGAATAAAGAGTGACATACATAGGCGCCGCCTCTTCAAACATGACTATATTGTGTCTTAAATTTTCACTTTTGCATTTAGGGCAAAATTTACCGGCCATTTTTTCATAGCCGATACTAAAAATTTCACCGCATTTTAGGCAACGAAGTTCAGGTAAAAAGCCGTGCAAATGGATCACATCTTTACACGCTGCGCGCTCAAGCAAATCATCGACATTTTGCGTGATCACAAAAAGATTTTTACCCCATTTTTGCTTAAGTTCTGCTATTTTTTTATGGGCGTGATTTGGCTCTACGTTTTTAAGCTGCTCTCTTCTTTCATCGTAAAAATCAAGCACTTTTTTAGGATTTTTCCTAAAAGCTGTTGCAGAGAAAACCTCCATCACACCGTATTCTTCCCAAAGTCCGTCATTATCTCTAAAAGTTTTAAGTCCGCTTGGAGCAGATAACCCTGCTCCGCTTAATATCATTACATTTTTCATCGCTAAACCTTAAATTTTTCAAAGTCTAGCACAAAATACTTTAAGAAATATTTGTGGATTTATGATTTTCTTTGATAATAAGCTACAATATCTTTTATCTTTTTATATTCTATATCTTTTATATAATCTTCCATAAATTGCCAATTAGGATTACCTTTAGAGTCTATAGGAAGAATAATATTTAAAAATTCTATATTTGCACAGCAATTTCTTCCGTATGAAAATCTCTCAGATTGTTTATTAATACATACGCAAATAAATTTTAGCACATCAAAATCAACATTATATTTTATCTCTAAGGCCTTTACTCGTGTGCCTATATAAAAATTCTGCATTTGCGTAAATGCAAAAAAATTACCTCTATCAGCTAATGAAATTGTTGTCTTATAATTAAAAATTTTTCTATCTTTAATCTGTGAACTCCATGAGCTAATTCCATTATTTAGCACACTATGGCTAATTATAGGAATATTCCCTTTTTTAATTTTGGATAATATTAAATCTCCTCCTGTATAAACATTAAAAATTTCATTTATTTTAAATTCTTTCCACTCGACATTTTCTAATTGTTTTTGATTTTGAATAAATTTTTTATATTTATCTAAATCAAATCCCCCGCTCCGCCTATTACTTTCGTTTAATTTAGCATTATAATAAGCCGTAATTTTTTCTAAATGTTCTTTTTCTATAGCTCTCATATAATCTTCCATAAACTGCCAATGCGGATCACCTTTAGAGTCTATAGGGAGTAATAATTTTTGACCTTTTAAAACAGAAGTTGATAACTGATAACCATAAGAATATTTAAAAGCAAATTTTTTAATTAGTGGAATCAAAAAAAGAGCTATATTATAATTTAATTCTTTATTCTTTATTTTTATTCCATGAATTTTCATATCTAAACTTACTTTGCTTTTATGATAAAAAACACTTCCTAAAAATGAAATGCTAATAAAATTTTCCAAAGTTCGAAAATTTTTATGTTTTAAATCATCAGTAAAAAAAGCTATACCATTATTTAAATCTGTAGCAGTAATACGTGGAAATTTTCCTTGTTGTATTTCATTTTGATTAATCAAAGCTCCTGTATAAATGTCAAACACATCACTTATTTTAAATTCTCTCCACTCTACATCTTCTAATTTTAAATTTTCTAATGCAATTTTCATGAGGCCATCCTCAATGAAAATACTTTTATCTCTAAAGGAAAGATTACTACAACTTGTATCCCCCCCCCGTCATCGAATTATCTAATAATTTTTTATTATAGTAGTTTAAAATATCTTCGATATATTTTTGTTCTATTGTCTTCATATAATCTTCCATAAATTGCCAATGCGGATTACCTTTAGAATCTACAGGTAAAAGCAAAGCTCTATTTTTAAGTCTTGTACCAGTAAGCCCTTTTCCATAACCAAACCCACAATTTTTAATGCTACTTTGTAGCATTTTAACCAAAAAAAGTCCTGTATATCTATTAATATTTTTATTTTTAAGATAGTACATTTTATTACCAGTAATATATTCTAATTCTTGATAAAAAAAGTCTGCATTTTCCGCACCTAATGAAATAGTATTTTTAGGATTAATTTTTAAACCATCACTTTTTACACAACATTCTAAGCCATTATTAAATGAGGTTCTTGTAATGTAAGGAGTAAAACCTTTTTGAAGTGAGGTTTTATGATAAGGCTTAGAATTTACTATTTCAAAAATCCCACTTATCTTAAACTCTTTCCATTCTACGCTGTCTAAACTAACTTTCATCTTTATCATCCTCTAAACCAAACAAATATCCTCTTCCATGAGTTATCATATTGAATTCAAAAGTTAAATAATCTGCCATTGTTTTTTCGAATTCTTCATGGGTTGGAATTTCATCATTAAAATAATAAAAACTATGCAACCATTCATCATTTTCTTCTATAGTTGTTTTTACACAAAATTTACTTGGAGCCTCTATTTCATCATTCCAAACCTTCAAAAGATAAGCTTTTTTATCCTTTGCATGTATGGTTTCAACCAAACCTTTATGTTTTTGCACTTCATAACCATCATCTTCAAAATTTATAAATTTAACCATTTTATCTTTATAATGTGGAATTCCAGCGGTAAAAACCGCTATGCAAGGATTAGTCCCCACTCCATAAAAGGTATTTTTATTTAAAGTAATCACTCCTTCTAAAGTGTGATTTTTTAAGATATTTGCTTTGATTATTTTTTCTTCTTTGCTTTTTCCAGTCATTGCAGATTGGGGGACTATGACTACCACTTTTCCATCTTTAAGTATAGAATTTAATAAATGATCACTGAATGCAATTTCGGTTAAATTTTTATCTATTTTACCTTGAGAATAAGGCGGATTCATAAATCCTATATTGGCTCTAAATTCTTCTTGAAGTTTTAAAGGATTTTGTTTTAAAAAATCTTCATCATTTAAATTACTCTTACCGTCTCCCCTTAAAACCATATTAGCCGTAGCAACTGCAAACATAAAAGATTGAAGCTCGAAACCAAAAAGCTGATTTTTTTTAATTTCTTCTTTTTGTCTTTCATTTTTTGCTTGCAATAACATATAATCCATAGCAGTGATTAAAAATCCACCAGTTCCGCAACAAGGATCAAGTACTCTATCAGTAGCTTTTAACTCTACCAAATCACAAAATAATTCCGTAATATGCGTAGGAGTAAGCACTATACCTAAAGTCTGCCCATCTCCACCGCTAAAACGCATAAATTCGCTATAAAAAATTCCTAAATAATCATCAGAATTTTTAATCCTATCGATAGCATCAAAAATATTTTCTTTAATGAACTTTGTATAATGTTTTAAAGGAGTAGAATTTATTTTTAATCCCTTTTTATCAACAATTTCACATATTTCATTGATCTTTTTAGTATCTTTAATAACAGAAAACTGAGCTAAAACCTTATCAAGTTTTACTTCGGGTGCTAAATTTGATCTTTTTAAATTCGATTTTATTAACTCATAAATCTTAAAACCATCTGTATCTATATCATCATTATTTAGATAATCTAAAGTTAAATTTTTAGTTTTCATTTCATCAAGTGCAAGCAAAATTCCAGCCACAACCAAAGGTTTATTTCTATCATCTAACGCACCATAATTTCTTAAATCTTCATGTAAAACTGCTGCAATTTTTTCAATCTCTTCTTTTTTCTTTTGTTTGCTTGACTCCTCTTTTAAAACTTCTCTTTTATAGTAATCTTCTATGCTTTTTTCATTAAAGAGCATAAAAGTTTCTATGTCTCCTAAAGGCTCTCTAATAAATGCCCCATTATCTATAAACATTGGAGTAATTCTATGTCTTTTGCTATCACCACTTACAGCAATAGCAAAAATTTTCTTATAACTAGTCTGATTTGCAATAATTTGTTTTGCATACCATAATACACCATTGAGTGCGTAATTTTCTATATCTTTTTGATCTTGGGAAATTAAATTTTTCTCATCCCTCTTAATGTGTTTATTTATATCTGCTTTATTTTCTATAACTATAACAAAATCTTTTACTACTCCACAATATTCCGGATATCCTTGCTTATTAGTTCCTTTTTTTGAAGCATTCTTTAAGGCTTCATTTAATTCTTTAATATCTGATCCTTGATAAGTTAAATTTATACCTGCTTCTTCTAAAAGTTTATATACAAATAAATCTGTTTGTGCTTCTTTTTTTGCCATAATTTAACCCTTCTTAAAACCTTACAACCTTAGCACCAAAGCCACCTTGATTGATCGGAGCATCACTAAAGCTTTTTACGCTTTTATGCGTTTTTAAAAACTCTCTTACCGCAAAAGCGAGTTTTCCTGTACCTATACCATGATAAACGATCACCTCATCAAAACCCGCTATCAAAGCATCTGAAATGAATTTATCAAGCCTTGAAATCGCTTCATCACTTCTAAGCCCGTGCAAATCCAAACTCACGCCCAAATTGCTAGGCTTTGTGATATTTATACTTGTTTTTGGACTAGGTTTAGGGATAGCACCGCTTTTTTTAAGGAGTTTTAAAGGCACACGAAGTTTTATCCCTTCACTTTCCACTAAAGCATCATTTTTAGAAATTCCTACGATTTTTCCTTTAATCTTTTCATATTTTACAAAATCCCCAACTCTTAACTCTTCATTTTGCTCCATACTTGGCAAAACGATATTTTTCTTAAGCTCATTAGCTTTGTTTAAACTTCTTTGTTTTTCTTTAGTTTCTTTTAAGCGTATCGTTTTTTTAGCTTCTTCTATAGCTTGATAAAATTTAAGCTCTAAATCCCTTAGTTTTTGACGAAATTCGCTTTCATTTTTTTCTTTTTGATCTTTTAAAGAAAGTAAAATTTCATCTATTTTTTGTTCTTTTTTGCCTACCTCATCTAATTTTAGCTTTAAATCGAGCTCAAGATTGATATTTTTACTCACCATTTCTTCTAAATTTTGCTTATCTTCTCCATAAAGCTCTTTGGCTTTTTTAACTAAATTTGGCGGAATTTGATAACGCAAAGCCGTTTCAAAAGCATAAGATTTTCCTATGGTGCCTTTTAAAAACTCGTATTTTGGTCTTGAAAATTCCTCATCATATAAAGCCGCTATCAATTCAACTTGTTCATTTTCAGCTAAAAGCATAGCAAGGCGTTTATGGTGCGTGGTGATGATGATTTTTAATTTATTAGAAATCAAATGAGAGATCAAAGTACTATACAAGCAAGCCGCTTCTTCAAAATCTGTTCCAAGCTCTATTTCATCTATCCCTAAAAGTAAATTTTTCTTTGTAAAGAGTTTGGAAAAATGGAGCATTCTTCCTGCAAAGGTGGAAATGTCATTTTTCACATTTTGCGGATCTTCAATAATGGCATCAAATTCCTTAAAAGTTCCTATTTTGCTTTCATTTGCATTTATATGCATTGGCAAAAGATGTTTAGCTAAAAAACAAGCGCTTAAAATGCTTTTTAAAAGCATCGATTTTCCACCAGCATTTACCCCGGTAATGATCAAAACTTGCTTTTTAAATTCAAGTGAAACGCTTTTAGGATTTTTTAAAGCTGGATGTGCAAAATCTTTTAAAACAATCTCGTCTGAATTTTTACACAAGAGAAATTCATAATCTTTCTTTTTAGCCATCAAAACCCTAGCGCTATAATGATCAAATAAATCAAAAGCGTTGTTAATAAATTTTAAGAATAATAAATTTTTAGCTAAAAAAATGGAAAAATTTTTAGCATATTCATAATAAATTTCTTCTTTTTGATTTTGCAATTTCTCTAAATCATTTTGCAATTTTTCAACGCCTTCAGGAACGATATAAAAGCCTCCTCCGGTGCTTCTTCCTATAATCTTTGCTTTTATAGCGTGATT
>NZ_JACHTR010000019.1:0-34721 GCF_020135975.1 Campylobacter sp. W0014
GGTTGAAAGCTGTTCTATTTTAAAAAGTAGTTTTTTTCCACCCCTGCCACCATTGGCATTATCTACTTTTAACCACTCATATTTATTTGATTTTCTAGTTACCGCAAGTCTTAAAGCTCCCTCGCTTACATTATAAACTTGTGCGGCTTCTTTAGTTTCTAAGAAGTACATTTTATTTTAAACCTTGTGGAAGCTCATTAATAATGCCAAGTTCTAAGAGTTTTTCAAATACGGCTTTAGTATTAGCTTTTGCTTTATATTTTTCAGAATAAAGTCCATTCACTACACGAAATAAGCTCATATAATGAAGATTTTTGGGCAAATTTTTTAAGATTAATACCATTATCTTCAAAGTATTGTTTTAACAAAATATCTCCTTCAATTTGTAATTTTTATTTCAAATTGATATTTTTTAAGATACAATTTGTAAATAATTTTTCAAATTATAATGCAAAATGTATTATTTATCAATATAAATTATGCATTTTTGATAATAAATTATTCAAAAAGTATTATTATGGATTATAAAAATATTAGAGAAATTTTTGACAAAATCATTGAAATTCATAACCTTGAAAAAGATGAAGAGTTAGCGGAGCTTTTGCAAGTTAATTTTAATACTTTAAAAAGCTGGCTACAAAGAAAGCATATTCCATATAAAGATAGAGAAAAAGTTTATAATGCTTTAAGTATTAACCAAATAAATACTAATCAAAAAGAAACTAATTTTTATTCTATACCAAAACTCAATATTTCAGCTTCTGCTGGCGGTGGTAATGAACTAATAGGACTTGAAGAGTATGAAAGTGGAGAAATGCTTGAGCTTAGCAAAGCATTCTTTAAAACAATTCCAAAAAATGTAAAAGCTATTAAAGTTGATGGTTATTCTATGATTCCTATGCTTTTGCCTGATAGCTGGGTTATATTTGAAGAAGTGCATGAATATCAAGGAGATGGGTTATATATTTTAAACTTTGATAATCAGCTCATGGTTAAACTTTTACAATTAGATCCAATAAGTAAAATTTTAGACATTATCAGTGTAAATAAGGATTATAAAAGCTATAGTATAGACTTAAAAGATTCACAAATCGAATTGATCATACAAGGTAAGGTTTTGCGTTCTATTATATAGAAAAACAAAGTTAAAGAAATATAATAGTTATATTTTAAGTTTAAGCTTTATAGAAAAATAAAATTTCCACTTTTATGGAAGTTTTATTTTTCCAAATGGAAATTTTATTTTTCCGCCGACAGAATTTCTAATTCTTTTTCTTCTTTGCTTTTTATTAAAGCGCAAGAGTTTAAAAATACTAAAGCTAAAATTACTAAAATGATTTTCATTTATAGTCCTTGGCTTTTAAGAATATAATAAGTTGCATAAAAAGTTATATTTATTTTACCAATCATAAAATTAAAAATATTAAATCAATTTTAAGTATAAGATTGCTTTATTTTTGAAATTTCTTGACTTTATATAAGAATTTTTATAAATATCTTTTTGTTATAATTTCACTTTGTGTAATTAAAAAAAATATATCCCTAAAAAGGTTCTAATGAAAAATATTTTAGAAGATCAATTATTAAAGCATCCTTTATACTCCAAAATTCAAAGATTAAAAGAATTAAATTATGGAAATAAGCTTTATTTAAAAGATGGCGTGATCTTAAATACAAACAATACTCAAAAAGATGAAATTTTAGAAATTGCAAAAGAACTAAAACCATGGAGAAAGGGTCCTTTCCAAATAGATGATCTTTTTATCGATACTGAATGGCAAAGTTTTATTAAATTTAATATTTTAAAACCTTTTATGGGTGAAATTTCAGGAAAAACCGTAGCAGATATTGGGTGTAATAATGGTTATTATATGTTTAAAATGCTTGAATTTGATCCAGCATTATTGGTAGGTTTTGATCCCTCTATAAAATATCGATTACAATTTGAACTTATCAATGCCCTAGCTAAAACCTCAATAAAATATGAGCTTTTAGGTGTTGAAGATCTTCCAAACTATCCACTTAAATTTGATGTGATTTTTTGCCTTGGAGTAATTTATCATAGAAGCGATCCAATTAAAATGCTAAAAGAGTTAAAATCGGGACTCAATAAAAATGGAGTGGTTTTTTTGGACACTATGTATATAGAAGATAAAAGAGAAATTGCACTTGTTCCAAATAAAACTTATTCGAAAATTCCAAATATTTATTTTATTCCAAGTATAAGCGCTTTAAAAAATTGGTGTGAAAGAGCGGGTTTTAAAGATTTTCAAATTTTAGGCACTAAAAAAACCGATGAAAATGAGCAAAGAAAAACAGAATGGATTGACTCTTACTCATTAAATAATTTTTTAGATCCAAACGATAAAAACCTTACTGTAGAAGGTTATGAGGCTCCAAAAAGAATTTATGTAAAAATAAAGATATAAATTATTTTTATTTTTTGCCGATTTTCATTTTTGAATTTATAGATAAAATATTTATCAAAAAAAGGTAGCAAATGGCAAAAAAAGACAATTTTGAAGACTATGTACAACTTGAAGAATATGCCTCACAGGAAAATTTATCTAAAGTAAGATCTGAACTTACAACCTGTTTAGAACTCAATACTTCAGTAGCAGGCACCATTATCGAAATTGATAAAAATTTTGCCAAATCTATTTTGATTACAACAAATGATATGGTAGTTGATGAACATGGATTGATTTTTGATGCTTTTATATTTGCTGCTGCTAATTATGTTGCGCAAGCTGCAATTAACAAAGAATTTTCTGTCGTTATAGGCACAAAATGTTTTTTTTATGCTCCATTAAAAATAGGTGATATTCTTGAACTTGAAGCCCATGCTTTATTTGATGAAACGTCTAAGAAAAGAGATGTTAAAGTGGTCGGATATACAAAAGATATAAAAATATTTGAAGGCACGATACAAATTGTAACCACAGAAGAACATATTTTTAATTTAAAACGTCCGCCACTTAATTCAACCAAAGATATACAACAAGGAGAAAATTCAAACACATCTAATGTTAATCCCGATGCAATGGCAGCAACCATTTTAGCTTCAATGGGAAAATAATTAAGGAGTCATTTTAATATCAATCCAGTTATTAGGACAATCTTTATGATATATTCCGCTTGCATCATAATACTCCTTGCAATCATCATAAAAACGATTTGAAATTCCTCTTTCATTAATAAAACATCCAGAAAATCCCAAAAGTGACACTATAATCAGTATATATTTTTTCATAACCACACTTAAAACCTATTTTGCTTACGCCATTTATAAGGCTCAATCGGATTTTTTTCCCGCCAAAGTCCCAATTTATATTTTTGTGCATTTTTTTGCTCTTTAATATATGCATTTGTATAATAAGTATCAGCCCACGCATAGCCTTTACTCACCAACCAACAATTAATATCTATATTATTAAGCTTGACAACAGCAATAATTCTACCATAAATATCTTTATTTTTATAAAAAATTTCCACTTCTTTATTTTTTAAAATTTGATCCAAATTATTTTTAGCTTCTTTTCCAAAATTTTGCTTGATTTCAGGTGCATCTATGCCAAAAAATCTCACCTTGTTTGTTTTATTGGAATTTAAAATTTCTATAGTATCACCATCAATAACCCTAACGACCTTAGCTCTAAAGCTTGGCATTTTTGCCATATAATTTTGAATAAATATAATTGCAAGCGAAAAAATCAAAATCGCTAAGAGTTTTTTAGGGTCACTCAAAACGCTTCTTAAATTTAAGATTTTATTATAATTTATTCTCAACTTTATCCTTATTTTTTAAAAAATATGCCATAATTTTAACAAAGAAAAGGAGATAAAATGCAAAAAGTTATAGATAATTTTAAAGATTTATGTAAAATTCCACATTGTAGTTATGAAACAGAACAAATGAAAGAATTTTTAGTCAATTATTCTAAAGATAAAAATTTTATAGTTAATGTAGATGAAGCTGGAAATATCCACGCTATCAAAGGCAATCCTAAACTTTGTTTGCAAAGTCATTATGATATGGTATGCATGGGAGATGCACCTAAAGTGGATGTTTATGAAGAAAATGGATATTTAAAAGCTAAAAATTCAAGTTTAGGCGCAGATAATGGCATAGGCATAGCGATTATGATGAGTGCAATGAATCAGTTTGAAAATTTAGAATGCCTTTTTACCAACAATGAAGAAGTTGGTCTCATGGGAGTAAATTCTTTAGAGCATACTATAAAATCAAATATGCTTTTAAATTTAGATCATGAAAGTGATAATGAAATCATGATAGGTTGTGCTGGTGGTGTTGATATAGAAGCAACTTTGTCTTATAACAATATAAAAAGCAAGGGCAAGATTTATGAACTACAAGCACAAAATTTTAAAGGTGGTCATTCAGGAATTAATATCATAAACAATGAAAAAAGCTCCGTTAAAGAAATGGCTAAATTTATAAAACAAAATCACGGGAAAATCATATTTTTTGAAGGCGGAGAAAGGGTTAATTCTATACCAAAACATGCCAAAGCTTTAGTATGCTTTGAAAACGAAGTTAAAAGCAATGAATGGATAAGATGTGAATTTAAAGGCGAAAAAGAATTTGAAATTTGCGATCAAAGTGATAAGCTTTTAGATACCATCAATAGCTTTTCCCATGGAGTAAGAGCTTATGATGAAAATCTGGGTATAGTTCAAACCAGCATCAATCTTGCAACCTTAAAAATGCAAAACAATCAAATAGAATTTGCACTTTTTGCAAGATCTAATACTCTAGATGGTTTAGAACAAATTGAATTTGAAACTTTACAATTTTTCAAAGCTTTTGGTTATCAAAGTAAAAGTTTCAACTTTTACCCACCTTGGGAAGGCAAGCCAAACGCACTCAGCGACTTAGTTTTCAAAGCTTTAAAAAAAGTATCTCCCGAGGCTAAAATTTCAGCCATTCATGCAGGACTCGAATGCGGCATTATAGAGAAAAAACAAAAATTACTGTGTGCCTCTATAGGTCCAAATATTTATAATCCTCATTCTACAGACGAGCGTTGTGAAATAGCCTCTGTAGAAAAAATTTCTAAAGTTGTTTTTGAAGTTTTGCAAAATCTTAATTAATTTTAAAACTCCTTGTGTGTTTTTTTAACAAAAACACACAAAATAAGGAGCACATTCCCACAAAAATAAAATAAAATCCTAAATATTTTTCATATAAAAAATCAATCACAAAAGGTGTAAAAAAAGCCAATAAAGCATAAGAAATATTATAAGAAAAACTTAAGCCGCTTAATCTGATTTCATTTTTAAAAATTTGAGTCATAAAAACAGGTGCAAAAGTAATAATGCCTTGCGAAAAGCAAACAATCAAAAAATACCATAAAAATTGCTGATTATAAAAACTAAAAAAGATTCCAAAAATCATTAATATGATACTAAAAAAGGAACAAATTTTATAACTCCCCCATTTACTAGCTAAAAATCCTTGGACTATAGTTCCAAAAATGACAACCAAAATTCCAAAATTTTGCATCCATAAACTTTGAGATGAAGTAAAATTAAATATCGATGAAAAATATTTTGGCAAAATCATTAAAGTTGCAATGCCGCTTGTTAAAACCACAGTCATTAAAAAACAAATAAACATACTCATTTTATGTGTTTTTAAAGCTTGCTTTAGCGGAAATTTTAAAAGCTGATTTTGAAGCTTCAATTTTAAAAATTCTGGAGTTTCATTTATTTTTTTTCTTAAAAACAAAATAAAAATTCCAAATATTCCAGCCAAAACAAAGGGAAGTCTCCATGCATATTGCTCTACTTGATCTTTAGAAAAATAACTATCTAAAATCAAAATTGTAAAATTTCCCAACAATAACCCTAAAGTTAAGGCAGCAGAAGCAAAGCCAAGTGCAATAGGAATTTTATTTCCCTTTGCAAATTCGCTGATATAAACCCAAGCTCCACTTACCTCAGCCCCTATAGCCAAACCTTGCAAAATACGAATTAAAAATAAAGCAAAAGTAGAATATAACCCTATTATTTCATAAGTAGGTAAAAAAGCTAAAAAAAGACTAGGAATAACCATCAAAAATACAGATAAATAAAAGATATTTTTGCGACCATATCTATCCCCAAAATGCGCCATTATTATGGCTCCAAATGGACGAACCAGATAAGCTATTCCAAAAGATATATAAGTATTTATTTGAGTCCAAAAAAAATTATTTTGTGGAAAAAAAATCTTAGAAAAAATATCTAAAAAAAATACAAAAAGGACAAAATCGTAAAATTCTAATACTCCACCCATTAACGCATAAGTAATATTTTTATATTTTTTTTGCATATTTTTTCACAATAAAGGAAAAACCTTTATTGTATCTTACCGCCTTCAATAACCACATCATCAGCTTGAACATCATCTCCAAAATGCTGCTTTAATGTTTCATCGTAGGCTTTATGAAAAAAACGCTCTTTACCTAGCTTAATGATTAAATTATCAATAAATTGCTTAAGCTCTTTATCGCCTTTTTTAACCGCAGGAGCTATAACATCTTTATTTCCTAACTCTTTAATCGCCATTTTAAATTGAGGATGATCTTTTACCCAAGCAAAAAGCAAAGTATTATCATGACTTAAAGCATCTCCTCTTTTATCCATTAAAGCTGCAAAAGTTTCAGTATTTTGATCATATTTTAAAGTCTTTATATCAGGATAATTTTTTGTAAAATACGCATCCGCTGTTGTCCCTTTGTTTATAAGCAAAGTTTTATCTTTTAAATCCTCTATATTATGAATAGTGCTATCCTTTGGAGTAACAACCCCTAAAGCCACTTTCATATAAGGCAAACAAAAATCCACCTGCTCTGCTCTTTCTGGAGTTTGAGTAAAATTAGCCAAAATAATATCAACCTTATTTGATTTTAAAAATTCCACCCTATTAGCAGCTTCAACAAGTACAAATTGGACTTTATTCTCATCTCCTAAAAGTTCTTTTGCTATACGCTTAGCTAAATAAACATCATAACCTTGATTTTTGCCTTTTTCATCCACATAGCCAAAAGGAGGTTTATCACCAAAAACACCTATTCTTACAACTCCATTTTGTTTAATTTTTTCAAGAGAATTAACCTGTTTTGAATTTTCTCCACAAGCACTTAAAAATATAGCGAATATGGCTGCAAAAATACCTAAAAATAAATTCTTCATTTTGTCCTTTCTTTAAATCATTTTTAAAATTTTAAGAAAGGTATTATACTTAAAAATTTTTATTTTTTATTCTATTTTTGTATAAAATCTAAAAGTTTCTTGTTATAATTTTGTCTTCGTAAAATAAAAAAGGGAGAAATATGAAAAAAAATCTCGCACTTGGCGTCAGTTTAGTTTTCTTTGTAGCGTGTAGTAATAATTCACTAGATCAATCCATTGTAAAAAAATACGAAAATGCTCTCAATACACAGATTAAAGAAGAACAAAATTCAAGCAAAGAATTTTTTAAATTCAATGATTTTAAATGCCAAAACGATGGTAGTTTTATAAAGTGTATGAGTCCCAATTTAGAAGTTTTTAATCCTGAAAATCATAAAAAAATATTTGGAATTGAAAATGTAGAGTATAAATTTAATGGAATTTATACAGGAGATAAAAAGGGCCTAATTTCCTTTCGAGAATTATTAAATTTTTTATTTTCTAAAAATGAAAAATTGCAAGATGAAATTATTTTTAAAAACCTAAAACTCAGCGATGAAGCAATTAGTGAATTGGATAAAATAAATTTAAATAGAAATCAAAAAATCAATGATTATCTTAAAGAATTAATCTCCAATCCTTTTACAATATCATTTAAAAATTTAAACACCAAAAAGAATGATGAAAATAATAATTATCTTTCTAACATAAATATCCAAAGCAATGATCAACTCAATCTAAATCTTAGCGCTAATATAGATTATAAGCTTAAATTATTAGATGTGTTAGATTCTTATGGCTTTAAATATGATATAGATTCAATTTCGATTAAAAATGTCGATGAAAATAATACAAATAAAATCGATCCAGATTCTACACTCTCTCAAATATTAGAAAATATTACCATTCACGATACAAAACTCACGTTTTCTTTAGATACTAAAGAGATTTTTAAAGATTATATTGAAATGGCTAATTCCATGCTTAAAATAGCCAAAGAAAACAGTAAAGATGAAAAACAAACTTTAGTTATAGATAAAGCTCTAAAAGCACTTGAAAAAATTACTCAAAATCCAACCTATAAACTCAATATAGAAGTATTTTTTAAAGATATTCCTTTAAGCACATATTCCAAAGAAAAAGAAAAAGCTATAGAAAAATTAACCATTAATGGTGAAGATTTCACTGAAGTTGTTTCTATTCTTGGTGATTCTTATGTGCCACTATATTAAAATGGAGAAAAATCTCCATTTTAATGATCCAAAAGGATCATGATGAAAATTTTATTCTCTCCAAGCGAAAGCAAAAATCAAAATTGCACACAAAATCCAATCAATGAAAATTCTTGTATTTTTAAAGAATTATTCACCTTTAGAATGCAAGCTCTAAGCAAGTATGAAGAATATATTCAACATTCTAGCTTAGAGGATTTGAAAGAGCTTTTTGGTATAAAAAATGAAAATGAGATAAATAAATTCAAACACGATTTAAGAAAAGCTCCTACTCAAAGTGCTATAACACTTTACAATGGTGTAAGTTATGAGTATTTAAATTTCAGTTCTTTGACCCTTGAGAGTCAAAATTATATTTTAGAAAATACCCTTATATTTTCTAATCTTTTTGGGGTTGTAAAGGCTAGCGACACTCTTCCTTTTTATAAATTTAAACAAGGTGCAAAGCTTGGAAATTTCAATATAGAAAAATTTTATAAAGAGCATTTTAGTGATGCTTTAGATGGGTATTTGCAAAATGAAGAAATTCTTGATTTAAGAGCAGGATTTTATGATAAATTTTATATTCCTAAAAAGAATTTTTTTACTTATAAATTTATAAAAAATGGTAAAGTAGTGAGTCATTTTGCAAAAGCTTATAGGGGAATTTTACTTGCTTTGTGTGCAAATATAAAAGCTAAAAACAATCAAGAAATATTAGATAATCTCCCTTCAAACCTTAAACTCAAAGAAATTCAAATCAAAGGTTTAAAAGAAGAAATTACACTTGAAATATTAGATTCTATTTAAGATATTTTAAAACTAAACTCGCATAATAGCTTGCCGCCATAGGCAAAAGCTCATCATTAAAGATATAATGAGAATTGTGTAAGTATATATCATTTTCATTCTCTAAAAAAGCATAAGCACATTTTCTCATTTCACAAAAAAATCCAAAATCTTCACTTCCCATTAAAGGCTGATGATTAAATTCGCAATTTTCTTCACCAAAAATTTCTTTAGCAACTTCTGATGCAAATTCCACCGCTTTATCGTTATTGATAGTTATAGGGGCTATAACTTCTTTTGAAATTTTAATTTCTACATCATTTGCATCCGCTATTCCTTGACAGATTTTACGAAGTTTTTCTTCAGTTAATTTTCTAGTTTCATTATCAAGCGATCTAATACTAACTTTTAAAATAGCATTATCTGGGATGATATTAAAAGCATGGCCTGAATTAAAAGCACCGATGCTCACAACGGCAGAATTTTGCGGAGCAACATTTCTAGATACTATACTTTGCAAAGCCATTACAAGTAAAGAAGCCACATAAATAGGATCTTTGGTTTTTTCAGGAGCACTTCCATGTCCTCCTTTGCCAATAACTTCTAAAGTATAACTATCAGAAGAAGCCATCATGGCACCTTTTTTTAAATAAAATTTCTTAGATGATCCAAAAGGCATATTATGCCATCCAAAGATAAAATCGCTATCAAATTTTTCAAACAATCCATCTTTTATCATTTCATTTGCACCGCCTAAGCCCTCTTCGGCAGGTTGAAAATAAAGATTTAAAGTTCCGTTGAAATCTTGATTTACTAAATATTTTGCAGCAAGCAATAAAGAACTTGTATGCCCATCGTGTCCGCAAGCGTGCATTATATTTTCTTTTTTGCTTTTATAATCTACTTGGGTACATTCTTGCATAGGTAAAGCATCCATATCCGCACGAAGTCCAATTTTTTTAGCGCTATTTCCTTTTTTAAGAACTCCAACAACACCTGTTTTTCCAATACCTTCATAAACTTCATAGACAAATTCTTTTAATTTTTCAGCCACTAATTTTGCGGTTTGAATTTCATCAAAGCCTAGCTCTGGATTTTCATGAATTTGATGACAAATTTTTACAAATTCATCTTTTAAATCTACAATTTCTGGTATGAGTTTCATTTTATTTTTCTCCTTCCATAAAATGATCTTTTTTAGGCAAAACAAACAGTGATACAATAGCTGAAACCAAAATCAAAATAAACATATAAGCAAAACCTAAAGTAAAACTTTTTGTTTTATCAACACTAAATGATACAATTTCAAGATTTAAAGATAAAATAATAAAAGTTATCGTCCAAAAAGTACTCATAATATAAGCACTACGTTGTGGATTTGCGTCTTTTAACTCAGAGGGAAGATTAAAGAAAAAAGGCCACCATAAAGAGAAAAATAAACCTGATAAAACAGCAAAAATTTCTACCATGATCCATTTTTTTAAGAAAAGCATACAAATTCCACTTGCAAGCATACACAAACTTCCAACCAAAAGCATCTTTTTAAAAGAATAACCCTTTCTTTTAAAATAAATTCCTATAAAAGGCCCAAAAATGATAGCTGCATTAGCCAAAACAGGAATTTCTTTTTTTGCGATTTCGGCTAATTCTTTAGTAAAATCTGCATATTCTACGTAAAATGTAGGTAAAAATGTAAAAATAGAATTTAAAAATAAAATCGGCCCCATATAAAAAACAATCATACCCCAAGTTAAACGTGATTTAATAGCTGATAAAAACTCTTTTTTATTGTCTATTTTTTCTTGTTTTTCATCCACCTTTTGATCTTTTCCCATAAAGATCCAAAGAATAATGAGTACCAAATTTATCCACGCATAAAAAGACAAAGAATAACGCCAATTTCCAAAATAATTTGAAATGCTTTCTGCAAAAAGAATTCCTATAATATACCCTACTATATTTGAGTTTGTATTGATACTGATCATAAAATGCAAACTTTTCTTTTCAAACCATTGTTGAGTAATAGGCACTAAACACACTAACGCACAAGCTGAACCAAGCCCCATTAAAAAACGTACGATTAAAATTCCAAGATAGCTTTCTATAAAAGTTAAAAATACACTTGAACTCATCAAAAGACAGCCTAAAAAATATCCTTTTTTAAGTCCAAATTTGTAAATTAAAAAAGCCGTAAAAGAAGCGCCGAAAATTTTTGCAACAACAACAATACTTGTAATCAAAGTAGCTTTTTGATTATCTAGCCCCAAATCTGCTTTTATTAGAGGCATTAAAGACCCTGTAGAAGCCCAAGAAGCACTAAAAACAGCATAAACACTAAATATAATAAAAGCAACTCCTATACGCTGCATATTAAATAAAAATGAATTTTGCACAAATACTCCTTATTTTGTTGATGCAATTTTAACAATACTTTTTGCCACCTCAAAACTTTGATAAAAAGATTTTAAAGGCAAAAACTCAAATGCAGAATGAAAATTATGTGCTCCGGTAAAAAAATTTGGCGCAAATAAGCCTTTTAAGGCCAAAGCACTTCCATCAGTTCCTCCTCTCATAGGAAAAGTCTTTGGCTTGATATTGCATTCATCAAAAGCTTGATATAAAATTTCTAAGCCTATTTTGTTATCATCATTCATACTATCTTTGAGGTTAGAATACACATCTTCTATTTTTAAGGATATAACCGATCTTTTATATCGTTTTTGCATAAATTCAACCACTTCTTTAATGTATTGTTTTTTTTCTTCATATTTTTGTTTATTGTGATCTCTAATATTTAAATACAAACTTGCTTTAATTTGATCAGAATGAAATTCTTGTACCCAAATATAACCTTCATCATCTTCTGTATTTTCTGGAGTTTGCAATCTATCAAAACAATTAGCGATATCTATGCCTATTAAAGTTGGATTTAAAAGCACTCCTTTGGCGCTCATAGGATGCGCACTCACTCCTTGTATTTCTATAAAAGCTGATCCTGCATTAAAGGTTTCAAATACCAATTCTCCAAGCTCACAGCAATCAATCGTAAAAGCAAAATCAGGTTTAAAATACTCAAGATCAAGCATTTTAGAACCTCTAAGTCCTATTTCTTCATCGGGAACAAAACTTACATAAATATCCCCGTGCTCACATTTTTCATGAACCAAATAATGAAGCAAAGTCATGATGGTTGAAATAGCTGCTTTATTATCAGCCCCTAAAACACTTGTTCCATCTGAAAAGATAATCTCTTCATTCATATATTTTAAAAGTTCAGGATGGTCTTTAGGATCACACATGATATTTTTTTCTTTATTTAAACATAAAGCCTCACCCTCAAATTTTAAAATTTGAGGCTTTATCACATCGCTAAGACCCACATCTACTGTATCTAAATGAGCACAAAAGCCCACGCTTTTTTTATTTGAATTTCCTTTAAGTTTTGCAGTCAATATAGCATTATCTTGCAATAAAATATCACTAAGCCCTAAATTTTCAAGTTCTTTTTTTAATAAAAGTGCTAAATCGTATTGTCCTTTAGAACTAGGCGAATTTTGAACCTTTGCATTGCTTTGAGAAGGTATAGCAAGATAATTAAAAAAATTATCAATTTGAAGTTTTCTATAATCCATGTTTTATCCTTATGTAGAAATGTTAAAAACAATAAATTTTAATCTTTTAATAAGATCTTTTGTTGAAGAAAGAGGTAGGAAAATATTTTCAAAAAGTAAATTCACCAAGAATCCTTAATCTTTGATTAAAATAATTATATAATAGCCGATTCTTAATTTTAAATAAAATTGTTTATTTTTTATAAAAAATCATTTTTTTTTAAGAAAAATGTTATAGTATTACACACAAAAAAAGGAGTAAAGATGCAGCATTTATTATTTGTATTTTTAATTATTGTATTTTTATTTGCAATTTTTATTATTATTATGCGTTACGAAGGAAAAATCAAACTCTTAAATCAAAATATTCAAAATGTAAAAGAAGACATTGCAGAACTTAAAGAAATTACAAAGAAAAATAGAACTTTAATTGAAAAAAACCGCTCAAATATAGAAAATATTGCTAATAATTAAACAAAAGAAACGCTTAATCTATAAATCATATTATGATTAAAAGTCAGGGAAAAAGTTTTATGGCTACTTTTTTCGTTTTTATTTTTATAAATAAAACTCTTTAAAAAACGAAACAAAGAAACGCTTGACATTTTTCCTTGTAAAATAACATACATAGTATTTTGAGAAATTCCATATTTATAGCTTGCGCCGCTTGGAAAAGCCTCAAGATCAAAATTTAAACTATCATAAGAGCTATCATAATCCATAATCTCAAGCTTAACAAAACTAACTTCCATTTCTTCAAATTCTATATTTTTAAAAATTTCAAGCTTATCTTCTTTTGAGATCTCTATAATATCGCTTTGAATGTCATTTTCACTTTTAATGATAAAATTGGCATTCTCAAAAATTCTAGAAAATGATTTTATAATTTTAAATTTTTGACTTGATTTTTCAATTGCATTTTCTTTGGACTCATTTTTGATCTCATCTTTGTTTTCTTCTTTTTCAAAGAAATTTTCCACTATAATAACATCTTCGCCGACATTCACTTCTAAATGCTTTATAATCTCATCAAATGAAAAGCTTTCATCGCTAAATTCTAAAACACTAATATTTTTAGTAATAAAATCCACCCCATCTCTATTGGCAATTTTATCCTTAATCACAAATGCTTCATTGCAAAAACTAGATTTCTCAATCTCATATTCGCTACTTTTTCCCATAAAAACGATTTTCATTATAAAACCTCAGCAATAAGCTCCAATGGATGTGCAAAAACTACTTTACTTGATTTTTGCTCTAAATTATTAGAAATTTGCATCCTACAAGCTGAACATTCAGCACTGACAAAATGAGCCATGGTTTGATTGATCATTTCTACCTTTTTTTTACCCACGCTTAAAGTTTTATCATAATGCTTTGTTTGCATGCTTATTCCACCAAAGCCACAACAAGTATCGGAATCTTGCATTTCTATATAGGCATAATTGGCTTTTAATAATTCTCTTGGTTCTTTAAAAACCCCTTGCATTCTTCTTGCATGACAAGGATCGTGATAGGTAATGCTGTATTTTTTTTGCTTTTTATTCTTCAAGAGTTCTTTTAAAGAGGTAAATTGATATAAATATTGACTTGCTATATAAATTTTAGAAGAAATCTTTTTAGCACGATTAGCCCATTCTTGTTCATCTTGCATCATAAAAAAACGTTCGTAATCGATTTTTAGCATAGCAGAACAAGTGGCTTCAGGTATGATTATCGCATCAAGTTTTTCCAATTTTTCCTCAAAATATTCTATATTTTTTTTAGCTAAAATTTCAACACTTTTAAAATCTCCAGAAAAAAAATGCGCTACTCCGCAACAAGCTTGTTTTTTCATCAAATCAACATTGATTTTTAATTCTTTTAAAATTTTTAATGTAGAAAAACCTGTTTTTGTATAACAATAATTCGTCAAACAACCCACATACAAACCTATGGTTTTACTTCCACCATTATCTATAAAATCAGGATTTAAATTTAAAAAACTTTTTTTATTAAAACTTGATAAAAATCGACCTTTTTTTATAAAAGGCATTGAAAATTTAGCCCTCATGCCTAAATTTTTTTCAAAATCTTTATTTTGAATATGAAAGGCACAGCTTTGAAATATATAGCCCAATTTTGCTAATATATCAAGCCATTTTCGATTTTTCAAGCACGAAAGTATAATTTTTTTATACCAAGGCATACCGAGTTCTTTTACTAGTTCAGAACGCATTTTTTCTATAGCACTATCCACGCTTAATTTACTAGGACAAATCTCCACACAATGATTACATAAAAAACAAGACTCAAAAACACTTTCAAGTTCTTTACTAGATTCTAATTTTCCTTCCTTGTATGATACTATGAGATCCAAAAAACCTCTAGGGCTTGTAACCTCATCATAATTGATATCATAAATAGTACAATTAGGTATGCATTTACCACATTTTACGCAAAGATCTGAAACATAATTCATACTGTTTTAGAAAAAACTTTCTTTTCTTCGCTGATATTTTTCATATAAGCATCAAAGCACATAGCGATATTGCGTATCAATAAAACACCTGTTTCATTAACTTTAATATCGTTTTCGCTTATATTTAAAAAATCTTCATATTCTTTTAAAGCTTTCAAATCTTCTTTAAAATACTCTTTAAAATTTATCTTAAATTCTTCTTCGACTTTTTTAATATCAAGCTTAAAATTAGCCATTAAATTCATGATCACATATTTTCTAAGCTCATCGTCAAAATTCAATTTCACACCTCTTTCAAAAGGCAATCTTCCTTCATCAATAGCCCTTTCATAGCTTGACATATCTTTAAAATTTTGTGCATAATGACTTTTTCCTTCACCAATACTTGTAAGCCCTATACCGATCAAATCCGCACCACCTTTGGTAGTATAGCCTTGAAAATTTCTATGCAAAGTACCATTTTCTAAAGCTTTAAAAAGCTCGTCATTTTCTTTAGCAAAATGATCCATTCCTATCATTTTATAGCCATTTTGACTTAAAAATTTTTCACAAAATTCTAAAATTTGAAGTTTTATATCTGGACTTGGCAAAGTGTTTTCATCAAATTTTCTCATATTTTTCTTAAGCCAAGGCACATGAGCATAATTAAAAATTGCCAAACGATCTGGATTTAAAATCAAGATTTTTTCTAAAGTTTGAGTAAAACTTTCTAAAGTTTGATAAGGCAAACCATAAATTAAATCCATATTAACAGATTTTATGCCTCTATCTCTTACTAATTTTAAAACATTTTTAGTCAAATCAAAGGGTTGAATTCTATGAATTTCTTTTTGCACCCTCTCATCAAAATCTTGTACTCCAAAACTAATACGGTTAAAACCATATTTAGTTAAAATATCAGCTTGTTCTTCATTTAAAAAACGAGGATCAATCTCACAACTAACTTCAGCATCTAAAGCAAAATTTTCAAATACAGATTTAATTTTTAAAATAAGTTTTTCAAGTTGTTGAGCACTAAAAAAAGTAGGAGTCCCTCCACCAAAATGCATTTGTACTACTTCTTTTTTTGTATTGATTAAAGAACTTAAAATATCAAGTTCTTTTAGGATATAATTTAAATATTTTTCCTTGCTTTCTTCTTTTGCGGTATAAATCACATTGCATCCGCAAAAATAACAAGCACTTCTGCAAAAGGGCAAATGAAAATAAAGTGATAAAGATCTATTTTGTTGTTTTAAAATTTCTAAATACTCTTCATATTTAAAATCAGTATTAAATTCTACAGCTGTAGGATAAGATGTGTAACGAGGCCCTGCTTTAGAATATTTTACAAAAGCTTTATAATTTCTCATTGTTTTTTACCCTTTCAACCATGGCTTCCATATCCATAAATAAATTAGGATGCTCTTTTTTTATATCCACAACAAGCTTTTCTAAATCTATGTTAAATTCCATTAAGCCTTCTTTGACACGCTTTTTAATTTCATCCATAGCAACCACCCACGCATCATTAAAATCTATAGGAATTTGCTGATAAATTGCCTTTTCTAATTTTAATTCAAAATTTTCCTTTTGAGTTTGTTTCAAGCTTTCTAAAATATTTTTCAAACTACTCAAAGAAATCATAGTATGGATTTCATCATTTTCATCCACTATAAACCAAGGCTCAGGAGAATCAAAATTACCATTTTTAAGTACCAAACAAGCTTCATTTTCTTTACTTGATTGTCTCATTTCAAAAATAGCTCTATCTTCTTTTTTCATACCCAAATTTTGACTAAATTCATCAATACGTTTTAAGCAAGTGCTGTATTTTTCAAGTTCTTTCATTTAAAAAACTCCTTTTATTTTAGCTTGTAAAGTTCAAAATTTTATATTTTTCAATTTTATAAAAATCATATTAATTATAATTTTACCTTATTTTTTAACATTATAGCCAATTCTTTAGCATGATAAGTAATAATGAGTTTTGCGCCCGCTCTTTTAAACGCTATCATTGTCTCATACAATAGTTTTTCATAATCAATCACACCTGCTTTTTCCGCAGCCTTTAACATGGCATACTCACCGCTAACATTATAAACACATAAAGGCAAATTTGAATGAAGTGAGATTTCTTTTACCACATCAAGATAAGCAAGAGCGGGTTTAACCATTAAAATATCAGCTCCTTGTTTTTCATCTTCTAAACTTTCCCCCAAAGCTTCTTTAGCATTAGCAAAATCCATTTGATAGCTTTTTCTATCACCATAACTAGGAGCTGATTCTGCTACATCGCGAAATGGTCCATAATAGCTTGAAGCAAATTTAGTAGAATACGCCATTATAGGTAAATTTTCAAAACCCTCCTGATCGAGTGCTTGACGCAAGGTTTCGATAATACCATCCATCATTCCACTTGGCGCTATCATATCAACCCCTGCTCTAGCATGAACTAATGCTTGTTTGGCTGAAATTTTTAAGGTTGCGTCATTGTCTACACTTTTAGTTTTTGCACTAACAATACCACAATGTCCGTGATCTGTATATTCGCAAAAACAAAGATCGCTGATAACAAAAAGATTAGGGAATTCTTTTTTAATTTCCCTTATGCTTCGCGCAATAAGTCCCTCATCATCAAGCGCGTCACTTCCACAACTATCTTTCTTATCATTTTCAAGAACTCCAAAAAGTATAATCGCTTTTATGCCAAGATCGACAATAATTTTGCACTCTTTTAAAATTTCATCCAAACTCATTTGAAAAACATCTGGCATGGATGAAATTTCTTTTTTTACACCCTCGCCATTAACAACAAAAAGAGGATATATTAAATCATTAATATTTAAAAAATTTTCTCTTACCATTGATCTTAAATTTTCATTTATTCTAAGTCTTCTAAAGCGCTTAAACATTTTTTGTCCTTTTTATGTTAGAATTGTCATAAAATTTTAACATAAATTTATTCATGAAAGTGAGCAATGACTATAAAAATTTCAGAAATAGCAAATTTACCTAGCAAATGGGGGAATTTTAAAATACAAAGTTTTAAAGAAAACGATAAAGAACATCTATGCATTTTTAAAGACAAACCAAAAGATATATTAAATCTTAGAATTCATTCAGAATGTTTAACGGGAGATGCCTTAGGAAGTTTAAAATGTGATTGTGGGGAACAATTAGAATTTTCTTTAAAATATATTGAACAAAATGGAGGTATGATTATATATCTTAGGCAAGAAGGCAGAGGTATAGGACTTTTCAATAAAGTCAATGCTTATGCTCTGCAAGATAAAGGCTTAAATACTATAGAAGCTAATCATCAACTTGGCTTTAAAGCCGATGAAAGAACTTATGAAATAGTAGATTTCATACTCAAACATTATAAAATTTCTAAGATAAACTTACTTACAAATAATCCAGAAAAATTAGAAAGCTTAAAAGATAAAATTTTAGTGCGAATCCCAGTGCTTATAAATCCGAACCGCTTTAATAAAAATTATTTAGACATCAAGCAATCACAAATGGGGCATTTGCTTTGAATTTGGATTTTTTATACCCTATTTTAGACAATTTCAATCAAAAAGATTTTGAAGAAAAGGTAAAAATTTATCAAGAAAATTTGATGAAATTTAATAAAATTCACAATCTCACTCAAATTAAAAATATCGAAGAAAATATTATAGATAGCATAAGAATTCTTCGTTTTTTTGATTTTACAAAGGCAAAAAATATAGTGGATATAGGCAGTGGAGCTGGATTTCCTGCTATTTTTTTAGCTTTTTTACTTAAAAGCAATTTCTATCTTTTTGAACCAAATCCTAAAAAAGCTGCTTTTTTAAGAACAATAAAAATAGAATGTGAATTGTCTAATCTAAATATTTGCAAAGAAAAAGCACAGGAAAATAAAAATAATATTAAAGCTGATATTATCACCTCTAGAGCCTTGATGGACATAAAGCCTTTGATGCAAATTTGTAAAAATTTAAGCTCTGAAAAAACGACTTTCATCTTATGGAAAGGCAGTGAAATTTATAAGGAATTAGAGGGTTTAGAAAATAAAAATTATCAAATTTTTGAAGATGGTTTTAGAAAATACTGCATTTTAAGTAGCCAAAAAGCTACTTAAAAATTATTTTACTATATCTGCACTAAAAGTAAGGTCAACTAAAGGCCAAGAAATTCCCCCATGTCCAGGAGCTGCATCACTTAAAGCTTTTAAAGCTTCAGAGCTGTTTTTAAATGCGTGCAAATCAAGTTGTCCTTTAGCAACAAATTTATCATTATCTATAGTGTAACTTAAAGGCACTATTACACTTTTTTTATTCATGGTAACTTTTGCAGAAATGAGACCTTTGTTATCTCCTGCGATCACATCTTGAAACATTACTTTAATATCTGATTTATCTAAAAATTTTGGGAAAAATACCTTGGTAATATTGTGAGTGATGACATCATTCCCTTCACCCATAAAAGCACTGCTTGGTTTGATAACAGCTTTTGCGCCTTTTAAGTAGCCTATTAAATCTTTAGCTTTTTTGGAGAATTTATACTTTACATCTTTAAATTCTCCGCTCACTCCAATCATATCTTTAGTTTTATAACCCTCAAAATCAACTTTTAAAGTATCTTGCTTAAAAGAGAATGCGCTCAAATTTGAAGCAAGCAATAAAGAAACCGCTGCACTGATCAAAATCTTTTTCATTTTGTTTCCTTTTTTATGAATTTTTAAAATGACTTTAAATTATAATACATATTTTTAAATGAAAAATATTTTCCTTTAAAAATATTTTACTACCAAAGAATTCCTTTAAACAATAAAGTTAAAAAATATCCTCCTATTAATAAGGCTATTCCTAAAAATAAAGCCAAGCCAAAAACTCTCGCACCGCTCTTTAAAAACTTTTTAAAATCTATCTGTAAGCCTAAAGCTGCCATAGCAAATACAATACAAATAGTACAAAGATTTTTCCCGATACTTACAATAGCATGAGTATCAATACCTAAAAAGGTTTCTCTGCTTGCTAAAAAAGTGTTAAAGACTATCATTCCTAAAAAAGCAAAAGCAAAATAAGGTATAGTAAGAGTTTTAGCAGTTTTTCCATGAGTTGGATGCTGATTTTTAGCAACAAAATAAGTTACTATAAGCAAAAATGGCACAAGCAAAATAACCCTCATCATTTTAATGATAATTGCAATATTTGCAGCTTTTTGATCGAAATTTGCCATATCTTTTGCCATATCTGCAGCTCCAGCAACATTAGCCACTTCATGCAAAATTGCTCCCATATAAACACCCATAGCATTTTGATCAAAACCAGGAATGAGATCAAAAGCAAAACCAAATGGGCATAAAAACATAAAAATAAGCCCAAAAATAACCACTGTTCCTACAGCCAAAATACCCTTAAAAGGATCACTTTTTAAACTTGATTCTAAGGCTAATACAGCTGCTGCACCACAAATAGCACTACCAGCACCCACAAGCATAGAGGTTTCTTTATCGAGTCTAAATATTTGTGTTCCAACAATCATAGAAGTAATGAAAATAGAAGATACAACAATAGCTGAAAGAATAAATCCATTAAAACCTACACTTAAAAGCTCAGTTAAAGTAATATTAAAACCATATAAAACTATACCCAATCTTAAAAGTTTTTTGGCGCTAAAATGCACTCCAGCTTGAAAAGTATGTTGGTATTTAAAAAACCATGGAGAAAGTAAAACTCCAATAATTATAGCAAATGCTGTAGCTGCAAGATGTGTAGCATCCTTAATGCTTTGAATATTTGAAAGATACATAGAGCATATCACAATACATGCAGTAAAAATCAATCCTTTAATGTTAGATTTAACCATATTTTTAATATGTCTTATATTCATTGTTTTTCCTTTCTAAAAATATAAAATATTATTTGTTTAATATTTTTATTTTGGAATTATAATTATTTTTGTAATATAATAAAAATATATTATTTTAATTTTTATGATAAAATATTTTAATGAAAAATAAGCAAGGTACTTTAAATTAATGACAATGAAAATTAAAGATATGGAAATTTTTTTAGATCTTTTAAATACAAAAAGTCCGACCCATACAGCCAATAATTTTGGCATAACACAATCTAGTGTTTCTATTATAATTAAAAATATTGAATATAGCTTAGGAGGAGTTTTATTTGAAAGATTGGGAAAAAAGTTATTACCTACTCCTAAAGCTTTATTTTTAGGAAAAATTTGGATAAAACTCGTACAAGAATATCGCAAAAGCTTGAAAGATTTGCATAATGAGAATATACTTTTAGGAGATATAAAAATTGCAGCCACGCAAAGTATCGTAGAACATTTTCTTGCTCCAATTTTATTTGATTTTAAATCAACCTTTCCGCAAATTAAAATTCATTTTCAAACAGAAAATTCGAAAGAATGTCTCAATTTATTAAAGAGTGGTCAGATAGAATTTGCTTTAATTGAAACAGAATTAAATCCAACTTTATTAGAGTATGAAGACTTAGATATGCAACTTTGGAAAAAAGATGAACTCATTGTCGCAAGTAGTAATAAAAAATTAAGTAAAAAAGAATTTTTTATTGATGAATTATTAGATGAAAAATGGATCTTAAGAGAAATGGGTTCTGGACTTAGGGATAAATTTTTAAATGAAATTAAATCTGTTGCTAAAAAATTAAAAATATTTTTAGAGATTGATAGAATGACTGCTATTAAAGAAATCGTTTTACAAAAAAAAGCGATTTCTGTTTTTTCCAAAAAAAGCATAGAGAGAGAACTAGAAAATAAAATTTTATATGAGGTAAAAATCAAGAATGTTAATTTTGAGCGTAAATTTTACACTTTAAAAAGAAAAAATTATAATTTTAATCGAGCTTTAGAAAAATTTGAGTTTTTTCTTAAAAATTATAAAATCAAGTAAAAGATTATAAAAAAGTTAAGCATTCCTATGATAGAATGAAAGGTTATAATTAAAAGTTTTAAGGAAAAATTCAGATGAATAGTAAAACTCAAAATTTAGAACTTGAAGAATTATTTAAAGAAAATGAGAAAGACTATATCACCCATGAAAAATTAGTCAAATATTTAGACAAACAACCTAATAATACTACTGTTAAAAAAATAGCTGCCCTAATGAAAAAATATAAGGTTCAACTATTTTCAGCTGCAGAAATTGCACAGATAAAAAATATTGAAGATGCTAAGAGACTACAAGAAGAAAAGCAAAAACTTCAAGATATAAGTCTTGAAAACGAATTTGATCTAGCTAATGAAAATGATTTACTTGAATGGAGTAGATCTGATTCTCCTGTGCGCATGTATTTAAGAGAAATGGGTCAAATTGCACTTTTAAGCAAAGATGAAGAAATTGAAATTTCAAAAAAAATTGAACTTGGGGAAGATATTATCATCGATGCTTTTTGCTCCGTTCCTTATCTGATAGATTTCATTTTGGATTATCAAGAACCTTTAATTAATAGAGAAAGAAGAGTAAAAGAACTCTTTAAAAGCTTTGATGACGAAGAAAAAAATGGAGATAAACTTGATGATATCGACGAGGAGGAATTGGAAAACGAGGAGGAATTGGAAAACGAAGAAGATACTCCTAAAAAAACCAATAAAAAAGAAGATGAAAGGACTTTAAAAGTTATAGAAAAATTTAAAGCTTTAGAAAAAGCAAAAAAAGATTGGCTAAAAGTTTCCAAAGATAAAGAAAGCGGAGATGAGCTTTTGGATAAACTAGGCATTGCTTTTAAAAAAAATATCCTGAAAGAAAAATTAATGGATTTAGGACCAACCTCTAAGCTAATAAGCGAAATAGTCAAATCAATAGAAACGGCACTTAAAAGTGATGAAGAATTTGATAAAGAGCTTAAACGTCTTGAATATAGATTGCCTATGTTTTCAGAAGAATTAAAAAATCGTCATGCTGATATACTTAAAGATATCACAAAACTTAGCAAAGAAGAGATTGCGGAAAGAGCACTTGAAGCTACCATGGTAAGCACTTATATGGAAATTAAAAAACTTTTTCAAACAAAAGAAGCGAGCGAAAAAAGCTTTGATTTAGAAAAAGAACGTCTAAAAGAAATTTTAGAGCAGATTAAACGAGGTAAAAAAATATCAGATGAAGCAAAAACTAGAATGGCTAAGTCAAATTTACGTTTAGTTGTAAGCATAGCAAAACGCTATACTAATCGCGGATTACCGTTTTTAGATCTTATCCAAGAAGGTAATATAGGCCTTATGAAGGCTGTTGATAAATTTGAATATAAACGAGGATATAAATTTTCAACCTATGCGACCTGGTGGATACGTCAAGCTATCTCAAGAGCAATTGCTGATCAAGCAAGAACGATAAGAATTCCTATTCATATGATAGAAACTATCAATCAAATCAATAAAATTATACGAGAGCACTTACAAAAAGATGGTAAAGAACCTGACGTACATGTTATAGCTAAAGAAGTTGGCTTAAGCGTTGATAAGGTCAAGCAGGTTATAAAAATCACTAAGGAACCTATTTCCTTAGAAGCACCGATTGGTAGTGATGATGATGGCAAATTTGGAGACTTTGTAGAAGATAGAAATTCTCTTTCTCCGATAGATCACATACTAAAAGATGATTTAAAAGAGCAAATAGATGAAGTTTTAGACCAACTCAACGAAAGAGAAAAAACCGTTATCAGAATGCGTTTTGGCTTAATGGATGATGAAAGCGATAGAACTCTAGAGGAAATAGGAAAAGAACTTAATGTTACACGAGAAAGAGTACGTCAAATAGAAAGCTCGGCTATAAAAAAACTAAAACATCCTAAGGTAGGTAGAAAATTAAAAAATTATATAGAAGGTTGGAAGTAATATTTTCAAACTTTACTTCCAATTTAAAAACATTTTTTAATACTTATTGTTTTTGCCAAAACAAAACCGCAAATAAAACCAAATATATGCCCATACCAAGCTATATTAACTCCTATAGTCAAAGGAATAAAACTCATGAGCAGAATTGCGACAATAATCCCTAAAGTACTTTTTCTATCCAGAAAAGCAAAATAGCCCATTAAAACACAAATTGCCCCACTAGCACCTATAAGATTAACATTGGAATCAAAAAAATAAATATATACAACACTTAAAAGCGAACAAAGTATGCCGCCAATAAAATAAACCAGCAAAAAATATATTTTTCCTAAATATCTTTCCAATATGCTACCAAATTGAAAAAGCATTATCATATTAAGTATAAGATGAGTTAATCCGCTATGCAAAAACATAGAACTTAAAATTTGCCAATAATCACCTTTAAAAAATGAAATATTTAACCCAAATGAACTATAATTGGCATAAGGCACAATAAAATATACTATGATATTTAAAAAAATTAATAATAAAGTGATCAAATTTAAAACCTTTATTGAAAAAATATAATATATTTTTTAAATTCACATAAAATTCACATAAAATTAATTAAAATAATAAAAATTATAATTTTAGGAAACTAGCTTGAAAATATTTTTTCTAATCTTTACTTGTATTTTTTTTACATACTTAAATGCTGGCATTATCATATCTTCTGATAACTTACCCAATAATATCAAAAATTTTCTTAAAAAAAATTTCAATGTCCCTATAGGTATAGCTCAAAAAGATTCAAATTCTTATGAAGTCTATCTTAGTAATGGGTTGGAACTTGAATTTGAATCTGATGGAACTTGGAAAGAAATAGAAAGCAAATTAGATCCTTTTGAGTTTAATTTTCTCCCTGCTAATATCATTGATATTATAAAAAGTAAATTTCCAAATGTTAAAGCTAGGGAGATTGAAAGGAAAATTAATTATTATAAAATAAAACTTAATAATGGAATAAAAATTTATATCGATTTTAATGGGGCAATTTTGCACAAAAGTTTAGACTACTAAAAATGAAGTATTTTTAAAACACCTCACTTTTTTTCATCTTAAATAGGGCTTTTTAATTTACTTTTGAAAAAAGCTCCTATTATAAAAAATAAAGTAAAAACTACAAAGAAATATAAAAATTTTGGAATAAGCATAGGATCTCCAGCTGCATAAGAATGAAGTCCAGAAAGATAAAAATTCACTCCAAAATAAGTCATTAATATAGAATAAAATCCTAACACGCTTGCTGTTGCAAAAACATAAGGATTATTAAATATAGAAATAAATCTAAGATGCAAAATGATAGTATAAACAACAATAGAAATTAAAGCCCACGTTTCTTTAGAATCCCAGCCCCAATATCTTCCCCAGCTTTCATTGGCCCAAACTCCACCCAAAAAATTGCCAATAGTCAATAAAGCAAGACCTAATATCATTGCCATTTCATTAATGCAATGCAAATTTAAAATACTTTGATCAACTTGTTTTCTTTTTTTATTTCTTAACATAAATAAAAGCAGAGTAAAAATTCCAAGCAAAAAACAAAGACCTAAAAAACCATAACTTGCAGTGATAATAGAAACATGGATATTTAACCAATAAGACTTCAATACAGGCACCAAATTTGTAATTTGAGGATCCATAAAACCAAGATGAGCAACAAATAAAGAAATTCCTGCCATAATACTTGCTATACAAAATGCCAAAGGAGATTTTTTATAGAAAATCACACCAGAAAAAGCACAAGCAAAAGCGATATAAACCATACTTTCATAAGCATTACTCCAAGGTGCGTGATCGCCAATGTACCAACGAATAATCAAAGCAAGAGCGTGAATAATTACACTAAATGAAATTAGCAAAAATAGCACTCTTTTAAACCATTTTGATGTCTTTTTTAAACTTAAAATTTCATAAAAAAGAAGAATAAAAAACATACCACCCAAGAAAATATAAACAAAAACAAGATTGTTAAAAATATTATAGTGATTTAAAAATATCTCTAAATTAATTTTGGTTTTTGATGGAATAAGATTTTGAGCATAATATTTTTGAAAATCCTTAATTTTCTTTATATCTTCATCGGCTTTTGAAAAGTCCTTATTTATTAAAGCTTGATCAAAATCAAAAAAATACCTTAAAAGTAAATTTTGTATATTCTCTATATCTTTTGACTCAAAAGGCATAGAGATAGCTGGGGAATACCAAGTATATGTTTTTTGACTTGGATCTGGAAAAATTCTAAAAATTTTTCCACTATAAATATAATGAGCTATATTGATTTTTTCATCTAAGGATAAAATATCTTTATCAAATTGATTTCTTAAAACAGGCTTTTTACGATTCGCCTCTTCAACATAATTTGTAAGCTTGTAAAATTCTTTATCAAATACATCATTATAAGCTATATATTTTTCATTTTTATCCACCCCTAAAATCTCTTTAAGTTGCGGAGTTTTTACGCTAATCATTTTTATATGTTGAAAATTTTGTGGATACATAGTCATGCCTAAAAAAATCTGATTATAATTTAATCCTAAAAAATTATTTTTCTTAATAATCTTATGGATATAATTCATTGCTACAGAATCCATAGGTTTAATTCTTCCATCAAAATCTTGAATCAATAAACTACCAAAAAACAAAGAATGTTGCAAAGAATTATCCTTGATACTTTGCACAAGTTTTAAGCTATCCCATTCGGCAAAAACCTTAGTATGTGCAATAAAAAGACAAAAAATCACCAAAATAAGATTTTTTTGATTTTTAAGATAGTTTGAAAGTTTAATAAATCTCGATCTTTTATCAAATAAAATCCAAACAAAACCACATATCAATAAAGCATAGCCTATATAAGTTGGAATTTTTCCAGGATCTTTATTGACTGAAAAAATAGTTCCTTTTTCATCCTCATCATAAGAGCTTTGAAAAAACCTATATCCACCATAATCTAAAACATTATTCATAAAAATTTTATATTCAAAACTTTTATCTTTATCTATCACTTCAATATCTGAAGCATAAGATGAAGGACTCATTGAGCCTGCATAACGTTCTAAAATAAAATCTTTCAAATCAATCGAAAAAGGAAGCGTGATCTCTTCAGGACCCCAATTGAGTGCAAAAATTTCTCCTCCCAATCTAAAAGGCAATACATTTTCATTATTATAATTTGGCACGAGTAAAATTTCCTTAGAGTCTCCATTAAAAGAAATTTTCATCTTTATAACAGGACTACTTATCGTATCAGAAGCTTTTTCATAATCAAGTAATTTGAGATCTACTTTTTTATTTTCAATTAGAATTTCTTTTTTAAAGCTATTTTTTAATAAAGGATTAAAATCAACCCCAAAAGACTGATATTCTCTAACTTTTCCATTATCATTGTAAAGCAACAAAGTTATAAATTCATCCCTAGCAACAACGATATTTGAACTTTGTCCTTCTCTAATATGCATACCGCCTTCTATCCCAAAATATCTTGTGATTCCAGCACCCAACAAAATCACTATAAAAGCACAATGCAATAATAAAGCGGCATATTTTTTTCTCTGAAAAAGTTTATGTATAAAAATAATACCTACAAGATTGATCAAAAGCAAAAGATGCAACAAATCAAACCAAAAAGCATTATAAACCATCGCTTTAGCAGCATTTGCTCCAAAATCGTTTTCAATAAAAGTCGCAACCGCACAAGAAATCGCATAAATAGAAAGTAAAACAAGACTCATCCAAAAAGAAAAAAGGATTTTTCTAAACATTATTCTCCTTATAGCTTAAAAATATTTTTTTTAAAAGTTCATTTTCATCTAATTCTTGATTTTGTTTATTTTTTAAAATATCCATAGTTAAAATAAAACGTTTAGCGCTGATAAAACTAGGATAGATAAATAAAATTTTTCCACAAGAGTTAAAAAAAACTATAGTTGGGGTTGAATCAATATCTAATTTTTGAGAAAGCTCCATAGTGCTTATTTTTTCACCTTGATAATTATGAATTTTTTGATAACTTATATTAATATAGTAAGAATTATAGTCACTGCTAAGCATTTTTTGAATTTCTCCATTATTCTTTATCTCATTTTTTAATCTTTCACAGTAAATACAGTTGTTAGTACTAAATATAATCAAAGTCGGTTTTTTAGAAAAAATAATTTTTTGGTTATTTTTAAAAAAACTTAAGATTTCCTTATAAGAATTAATATCAAGATTGTTTGAAATTTCTATATTTTCTTGAGAAGATTGAACTCCGTTAGAAATAATATTTTTATCTATTTTATCATCACCGCTACAAGCAAATAATACAAATAAATTTACAATTAAAATAATCTTTTTTAACATTCCTTCCTTTCACAATCAAATAATTGCCTAAAAAATAGGCAATTATTTTAATAAATCAAATATAAAAGCATAGATCATCAAGAATAAAAACACCATGCCTGTAATAAGCATGAGATAACCGGCTAATTTAGCTATACCTTTATAAGAATCAAAATTAGATTTTTTCTCATATAAACTCTCGAGTTTTCCGCTTTCTTGCAATCGTTTATAATAAACATTTCTTTCATTCTTAACTTCACTCTCGCTTTGAGTTCCAGAAAAAATAACCATATCCATAGGAAAACGATCTGCTCTAAAATGGGTATTGAAAAAATGAATTGCAAAAATAAACCCTGTTGCAAGTAGAGCTTCATCAGAATGCATCAAAGAACAAAGATTGATCATCCATCCTGCTAAAAACAAACTAAAGAAAGTCGGGAACCATAAAACTAATCCTGAAAATCCTATTACAAACATACCCCAAAATACAGCCAAATAATCGAATTTTTCCCAATAAGTCCAACGATCAAATTGTGGTCTTTCTCCCATACCAAAAAACCATTTAAAATGCGCTTTTATATCTTTAAAATCTTGATAATTCGGTATTAAAGAATCAGGGCCAAAAAGTGCTTTTAAAATTTTCATTTTGTCAAGTTTTCCAGTTTTAGGATCACGCACTAAATCTCTTCTTTTCCAATTTACCATAATAATTTCTCCTATGTGAGAGAAAAATACAGCGAACATAACAATAGCACTTATATGATGCACAATTGTTGCACCGATTGGTCCACCCATAATATTAACCATGGTTTGGGCCCATGGAGCTGTATAAAATTTTTGTGGCAATCCTGAAAAAGCTAAACCAAGAAAACTAGCCGCCATAAAGAAATGCTGAATTTTATGGAACGTTGAAAAACGTTTAATTAAAATTTTATCACCATGAGCTTCTTCTTTTACTTTTTTCCATTGAACTGGATTAAAAATTCTTGCCAAAATAAGTCTAATACTCCAAAGAAAGGTATGTAATCCAAAAAATACAAAAACCCCGATCACTAAAGCCGTCATAAAAACATAAGCTCCATGAAGCAATGGAAAATTCTTTCCATCAGAGTGATCCGCATGTGCAATGAAATTTGAAAAATTTTCATTAGAATTTGGATGGCATTGAGCACAAGTTTGAACACGATTTAAAGAAGATAAAGTTGAATTTAAATCATTAACTTTTAAAATATTATGCTTACCATGACAATCATAACAAGCAGCAATTTTAGGTGCATCGCCTGGATTATTCAACACCATAGCTTTTCCATGAAAAGTATCATGATATCGATCTTGTTTATCCTTATGACATTTTCCGCATTTAAAATCACTTCTTTGTTTCAAAGTCATAGTGCTAAACAATGCGTTATTGCTATGAATATCGTGACAAGTGTTACAAGTTGGAGTTTTTTTCTTATTTCCATTTTCATCAAGCGCTATTTGACTAAAATTTTGATGAATGCTATGCTTAAACTCTTGATCTACATTTTTATGGCAACTTGCACAATTTTGATTAATAAGATCTAAATTTGTAGCATTGCTATAACGAATGATTTTTTTATCTTCGCCTTTTCCGTGACAATCCCTGCAACTTGGAATATCTCCAAAATACATTCTTGAATGAATATTATCTTTAAAATCATCCAAATTTTTAGCATTTTCCCATCTTTCTATTTGCTCCTTTTGAACTTTTCGACCAGATAGTACCCAAGATTCTATACCATCAAGCATAACATAAACATGAGTATAACCTAACTTTTGACTTAAATTTGCGAGATTTGAGGCATTATAAGTAAAACGATTAGATCCATAAAATATTAAAGTAGCATTCAAATCACTTGGAAGTAAATTTTGCCAATTTTGGCTATCAACTAAAATAGCATTAGGGATAATCCCTGCCATCTCTCTTTCTTCTTTAGAATTTATATCAATAAAATATACATTTTTTTGATATAAAAATTTTTCAGCATCACTCATGCCAATAGGAGTTACGCCATCTAAAATACCAATTTTTATTTTCCCATCTGCATACAAACTGCCACAAAAACATAAAAAAAGAAATATGATTTTGATAAAATTTCGTTTCAAGCCTTTCTCCTTCGATTTTCGCCTAAAAAATAGGCGAAAAATTTTATTTTAAAATATCTTTGGCTTCTTGTATATAAACTAAAGCTTCATCAACGATCTTCTTAGAATAAACTGGCCCGTGAACACCCCAAGATCCATCTTTTTGTATTTTATCCGCAATAGCTCTTGCTTGATTTGCTAAATTGATTACACGAGATTTTTTCTCTACAGATAACTTAGGATTTTCAGCCATAGCTTTATCAATCTCTTTTATACCTTTAAGAATATTTTCATATCCATCTTTTACAGGCTTTTGCCAACCTACAACTACATTGTAAATTGTTTCTTGATCGCTAAAATGAAGTTTTTTTGGCAGATTTGATTGAACTGCACTATGACATCCACTAGCACCTGGTCCCATAAGATTTGGATCACTAAAACTTGTACGTCCACAAGCCCACATAAGATCAAGGAAAAATCTTCCATCATTATCTCTAGCTACAGTCCAACCTGGAGTTTTTGGAGATCTTTCTTTGCCTGCAGGAGGATTAAGAGTTTTTGCGCTTTTATCTACTTTAATTTTCCAAATATGAGAAGCTCTAACATTATCAAATCCTCCCTTATCTGGGTTTTGAACAGCTCCAAAATTTTCACAACTCATCATATTTGGCATGTGACAAGCTGTACAATTATCTTTAGAATGTGCTCCACCTTGCTTAAAGAAACTTGCTTGAGTATCATGACAATCTGTACAAGATTTTTTTAGCCCTACTTTTGTATAACCATCTTTCCAATCATTATAAGTTACTTCATGCGGATCATGACAAGTAGAACATCTCATACCTTTATCATAATGCGCTGAATTATACATTTGAGAACCTTCGGTTCCACAAGCTGGACAACTTGATTTGAAAAATACGTTAAAAGGTTTTCTAGGATTTTTCTTTGCGTCTTCTTCATTATAAGAAAATCTTTGGTGACATCTTTCACAATTTGAAGGCATACCAGCACCTCTAGCACCGTAAAGATGCGCTCCAGCTCCATGACATTCTTCACAAGATATACCCTTTGAAATAGTATGTTTTCTAAGTTCTTTTGTATTTCCTAAAGCTTTGTAAAATTCTTCTTTGCTTTTAAAATCAAATTTAAAGCTATGACAAGTCTCACAATAAGAACTTGCTGGTTGAAAAAGCATATTTTTTCTATATTGTGCCGCATAAGAATTAGTACCCCAAATTCCAGAACCATCCCCGCCAAATTGTTCCAAGGTGGTTGGGAAACCTGGAGAGAATTCTGCAATTTTTTTAGCCATTTCTGGAGTTAAAAATTCACTCCAAAGTCTTGAAAATTGATTTCCACCTGCAACAATTTTTCCAGTCATATTGCTAAGATTTCCATCTTCTACATGGTAAGTCCCACGCACTAGCCATTTATCTATAAAACCATATTTTGTTCTAGGGGTTCCAATGATCACATATACATCATCAGGATAAATTCCTTCAGGTAAGATTGTAGATTTTGAATTATACATAGGTTTTTTTTAAATCATTTCCAACCTCTTCAAATTCATCAGGAAAACGAACAACTTTGGCATGACGTGATCTTTCCCAAGCTTTATACTGAGCTGGATGACATTCTCCACACTTTTTAGGACCTACAAATTTATTTGGAAAATCTAAAAATGATTCCATCCCTAAACGATAAGTAACAGAGGTGTGAGCTAAATTATTTTGCTCAGCAAATGTTGGACCATTGGAAAATTCTACGTATTCTTCCTCTCTATCACTGATAACATACTTGCCAACAATACGTCCTTCTTTTTCATATTTAAACATCGGATGATTTTCTTTTAAATATTTGAAAAAAGAATCCTCTTGATGCACATAACCCTCAAGAGTTCTTGGTTTTGTATTGCCATCTTGCGCTGCTTGTCCTTGCACCAATACATTAGGATTTTCAGCGCTACTTGTGTTTAAACAAAATCCAACTCCAAGCAATAAACACAAAAAACTATTTTTAAAAATACTTTTTTTCATATTTTACACCTTGTGAAATTGTTTACTCAATATAAATAATTATTTTATTAATTGAAATTTATTATTTATATTATATTAAATTTATCTTAATTAAGTTTAATATTTAATAAATTTAATATATTTATAATATAAAATATTTTTATCTTATCTTGGAAAGCGTTTTTTATAAAATAATATAAATATAACAATATATTTTAAATAATAAATAAATAAATAAATATTTAAATTATTTTAAAAATATGAACAACTTAATACAAATCATAAACTTCTCATCATTTCTACCGATATATAAGGTAGAAATGATCAATATACTAAAAGGCAGTAAAATGATAAACAGTATAAATTCTTACTCAAATTATAATTACTATACAAATACTTTAAATTCTAAAAAGAATTTCAAAACAAATGATTCAGTAGATAATAATAAAGAAATAAACAACAATACAAATTTAAATAACAATAATAATATTTCAAACAATACTTCATTAAAACAAATAAATTCAAATTTGGTAAGTGATAAATCTAAGGCAGTTAATAAAATACTAGGTTATGGTGTAGATGAAGATGGTTTTTTTTACTAGTGATTTTAATGAAGCTGCAGGAATACCTAAAGATTATAAGATTTATGCTAAGGGTATGGAGAATTTTGTAAATAGTTTTCTTAAAAGACAACTCTTTTATTCTCAAATTGATATAGCTAAAACTATAGGAAATGCTTATAATTCTTTTTCTTCTTTAGTGAATGATAAAGAATTAGGGCAAAATTTTAAAGAGCAAGATTTAAAAAATTTATCCAATAATGATGGTATTAATTATTGGAAAAAATTTCAAGATAATACTGCAACATTTTGGGAACTTGCTGATATGAAATTAGCAAATTTGGGTTCAGATAAATATCAAATAAAAGATGGTGAAATATCCAAAAGGAGTGCTTTGATTGCTTTTTTTTGCAAATCACCCCATTGTAGAAGGAACAACTACTTTATTAGGTAAAATGGCAGGCTTAGATAAAAATATTAGCAATAGTGAAATTAAAGATTTTATATCCTTTATGAATTCTAATCATTTAACTTATTCTGTTCGTATGAAATCTTCTAATCAACAGAATGATTGGGCTAATCCCATGGGAGATAGTCTATCAATATGGGATTATACGAATAGGGCAAAAAATTTAGGAGATGATAAGCTAATTAAAACTATTGAAAAATTAGGAAAAGAATATAATGAATTAATCAATTCTAATATGAGTTTAAATGAATTTAAAACTAAATATTTAGATTTTAAAGAAAGATATGATGACTTTATAGAAAATTTGGAAGCAGAAGAAAAAGCCAAAGGAATTGATTATAGCATAGATATTGCTAGTGGACAAAGTATTTCAAATAATAAAAATAAAAAAACACAAGATGACAATACTCAAAAATCTTTTAAACCCATCCAAGTAGAAAGTAAAAACAAAGAAACTTATAAAGATGATAATATAAGAAATGAACTCATAAAAAAACTTCTTGAAAATAAATTTGATTTAGCAAAAGAATTAGAAATTCTTTTTAATGTAAAAATAGATAATGACAATACAAATAATAATTCTAATAACAATAATTCTAATGACAACAATTCCAACTCTAATTATCTTAGTAAATTAAGTTCTAAAACTAAAACTAAACATAGAAGTGTAAATATTAAGGTTTAGAAGTTTATTAAGTTTTTTATAAGTATTTAGACACTCATTTATCTTTTATAATATTTTAAAAACAAATCATTTTACTCAAACTAACCCTAACAACCAAGAAAAAACAAAAACCAATCAAACATCAGCTAAAGCCATACAATTAAGCAAGATAAAGCTACACAAGCAAATACAAACCCAAACCTTAAACTAAATCCTTTTAAATAACCAAATCAAAGATATGAAAAATAAAGATTAACCTAAATCAATCAAACTATTTTTTACAAACAAACACCCTAAACTTAAAACTAAAATCCATATAGCAATCCAATTAACTCTACTTTATTAAAACTCAAATCCTAATAAACTTCTCTAATTTATTCACAAACTAAAACAACAAAAGTTAAAACATATACAAAGTATTCAAATAAAAAAATAAAAGATAAATCC